>CAMWVJ010000042.1 GCA_947177645.1 uncultured Desulfovibrio sp. | reverse complement strand
AAAAATCTTATTTTTTAGGATTCTTCCGGCACCATCGCTGCTGTCGATGCCCGTAAGGCTCGCTGTGCTCGCCAACGGGCACGGCGCTTCGCGCCGCCATTCGGTCGCAGCACCCGTCTTCCGCTTCGCTCCAGACGGAAGGTGGAAGGGGTGATGCCATGGCTGCGCGGCAACGCTGGCTCTGTTTGTCCCCGCCGTTTTGACAGGCGGCGCCCAAGGCCGTACATTGGGCCTTCCGGGGGGGCACCCGCAAGGCGCCGGGTGGCGCACGCCGTCCAGTCCCGCCGGAAGAGCCGGAGTTTTCCATGATCGTGATGTCAGACCTTTTTCGCGTCAGCCTCAGGCAGGTTGTGCGCCAGCGCGGCTTCGGGGTGATCCTGTCCATCGCCCTGGGCATCACGGCCTTTATCGTGCTCTCCGTGCTCGGCCGCGAGATCCGCTACAAGGTCGGGCAGGACATGGTGCTCATGGGCGGCGTCAACGTCATCCAGCTCTACATGGATGACGCCGCCTATCCGGGCCAGCCCCGGCGCGAGTTCTATCCCGAGACCGTGGAGGCGCTGCGCAAGCTCCCCGGCGTGGGCATGGTGAGCCGCAACCTGCGCGGCGGCCGTGTCTTCAATCTCAGGACTTCGGGCGAGCGCACCGTCCGCATGGATTTCATCGGCGTCGACCAGTATTTCGCCGATGTCTATTCCCTCACGCTCGTGGCCGGGCGCCTCTTCGACGCCTCGGACATCGAGCGCCGGCGCCGCGTGGCCATGCTCGGCCGCGAGGCCTCGCTCATGCTCTATAAAACGCCGGACGAGGCCGTGGGCAAGCTCCTCATCCTCGGGCAGGACGTGTTCGAGGTGGTGGGCGTCGTGAGCGGCGTCATGCTGGGGAGCTGGGGCCGCGGCGGTTTCTTGCCCTATACGGTCATGATCGACCGCAACTGGGCCGGCGGCAAGGTGGACAGGCTCTTTGTGCGCGCCATCGGCTGGGAGGATGTCTCCCCGCTCGTCAAGCTCATCCCCAAGGTGGTGCGCGAGCACCAGGCCGCGCCGCACATGGTCATCCGCACCCAGGAGGAACAGCTCGCCCGCATCCAGACGACCTTCATGTGGGTGGAGGCGCTGCTCTGGCTCGGCATCGTGGCCTCGCTCATGCTCGGCGGCTTCGGCATCTGGTACGGCACCTTCGCGGCCGTGCGGGCGCGCACCCGGGAGGTGGGCCTCAAAAAGGCCATGGGCGGCGCGGACGCCGACATCCTGGCCCAGTTCCTCGCCGAGGCCCTGTGCAAGTCGCTGGCCGGCGGCGTGCTCGGCATCCTCTTGGGCGTCATCATCGTCGAGGTCGGCTCCTGGGCGCTGGGCACGGGCATTTCCTACCCGCTGCTGCTGGCGAGCAGCGTGGGCAGCATCCTTTTCTCCGCCCTCATCGGCGTGGCGGGCGGCCTCTATCCCGCCATCCAGGCGAGCCGCATGGATGTGGTCTCGGCCCTGCGCTTTGAATGAAAAGGTGAAGCATGGCACCAGTCATCGTCGCCAAGGATCTGTATAAGTGCTACGCGGGTTTCGCGCCCGTTTTGCGCGGCGTGAGCCTCGAGGTGGAGGCCGGGGAGATGGTGGCCATCATGGGCCCCTCGGGCTGCGGCAAGTCCACCATGCTCCATATACTGGGCCTGCTCCACGCGCCGGACGCGGGCTCGCTCACCATCCTCGGCACCGATGTGCTCAAGCTCAACCGCGAGCAGACGGCCGCCTTCCGCCGCGGGAACCTGGGCTTCGTCATGCAGTCGAGCAACCTTTTCGAGCATTCCACGGTGTTCGAGAACGTGGAATTCCCGCTCATCTATGAAAAGGTGCCCCCGCAGGAGCGCTGGGAGCGCGTCATCCGGGCGCTCGAGCTCGTGCGCCTCTCGGCCCGCGTGCACTACCGCAGCAACCGGCTCTCCGGCGGCGAGCAGCAGCGCGTGGCCATCGCGCGCGCCATGGTCAACAACCCGCGCATCCTGCTCGCGGACGAGCCCACGGGCGCGCTCGACGCCAAGACGAGCCGACTCATCATGGACAATTTCCGCGCGCTCTGCCATTCGGGCGGCGTCTCCATGGTCATGGTCACGCACGACCCCAAGATGGCCGAGTTCTGCGACAGCGTCTATACGCTGGAGGACGGCATCCTCCACTGCCGCAAGCACGAGCTCGCCGACCTCAAGGAGGGCGGCACCAGGAGCCTGCTCGCCGCGCCTGACCCCATCGTGCGCGGCGCCCTCGTGGCCGAGCGCTTCCCCGAGCCCTCGGGCCAGTGCCTCATGGAGATCGCCCACCATCTCCATGCGGAGGGCCTGCTCTCGCGCATCTATGCCCTCCGGGGGAGCGGCCTGCTCGGCAATCCCGCAGGCTATGCCCTGCCGCTCGCCGTGCGCCGCATCGGGCTGTGGCACGCGCCGGCGGCGCTCGGGGCGCTGGTCAGGCGGGCGCGGGCCTCGCAGTCGCTGTGGTCGCTGTGGCGGCTCATGCCCCATTCCCGCTGGGGGCGCGGCATTTTCGCCCAAGTCTGGGCCTTTGCCTGCGGCACCCTGCTCGCCCGCTGGGGCCTTCAGGAACGCATCGAATTTCTCTACGCCTCGGGCGCCGGCAGCCAGGCCACGGCGAGCCTGGTGGCGGCGCGGCTCCTCAGGCTGCCCTTCGCCTTTTCGGTGCGCGCGCAGGATCTCTCCCTCAACGGCGCGGACTGGGCCGTCAAGGCGAAAGAGGCCGTCTTCGTGCGCTGCGACACCGAGGCCGTGGTTCGCGCGCTGCGCGAGCGCCTGCCGGACCTTCCGGCGGACAAGATCGTCCTGTTGCGCGACCCGCTGACCCTCACGCCGCCCGAGGAAGAGGTGGAGACCATCCCGACGCCCGGCGGCAGCGGCCCCGAGGCCGTAAAGCCGCTGGAACTGCTGGCGGTGGGTACCATTGCCCCGCGCAAGGGGTATGACCTGCTCTTGCGGGCCTGCGCGCGGCTGAAGGCGGCCGGCGTCGACTTCCGCCTGACCATCGTGGGGCAGGGGCCGGAACGGCTCAAGTTGCGCTGGCTTTCATGGCGGCTCGGGCTCAGGCGCCTCGTGCGTTTTGCCGGCGAGGTGGCCCATGAGAAGATGGCCGAGACCTACCGGCATACGGACATCTTCGTTGCGCCCGGCATCAAGACGCGCAAGGGCGACATGGACGGGCTGCCCTCGGCGCTCGCCGAGGCCATGGCTTTCGGCATCGCCGTGGTGGTGAGCGACCTGCCGGGCCAGCTCGAAGCGGTAGAAAACGGCGTCTGCGGCCTCGTGGTGCCGCAGAATGATGTGCCGGCGCTGGCCCAGGCCTTGGAGCGCCTAGCGAAAGACCCGGAGGAGCGCAAGCGCCTTGGCGCCGCCGCGCGCCAGCGCATCCACTCCCTGCTGGACGCGCAGGCGAGCGAGGAGAAGCTGAAGGAGCTGTTCATTGAGGCCGCGCGTTCCGCCGCCAGGGCCAAGGAAGGCGCCGGCGCGCCCGGAGAAGCGGAAGAGCCTGCCGAAGAGTCCCCGAAGGCGGCGCCCACCGCTTCGCCGGCCCCCGACAAGGGCAAGCCGCAGGCGAAAAAGGGCAGCTGATGGACTTTTCGGGCACGGCCATCCTGGTGGCGGGCGATGTCATGCTCGACCGCTATCTCGCGGGCGACGTGGCCCGCATCTCGCCCGAGGCGCCCGTGCCCGTGGTGCGCCTCGAAAAGCGCTGGAGCGTGCCGGGCGGCGCGGGCAACGTGGCCCGCAACCTTTCGCGGCTCGGCGTGGCCGCGCGGCTCGTCGGCCTGGTGGGGGACGACGCCGAGGGGCACACCCTGCGCGCGGCCGTCACGGCCGAGGGCATCGAGGACGCCCTTGCCGTCTCGCATGACCGCGCCACCACCAGCAAGACGCGCATCCTCGGGCACGGCCAGCAGCTCCTGCGCCTCGACGAAGAGCGCGTGGCGCCCCTCGGCCCGGGCGAGTTCGAGCCCCTGAAGGCTGCCGTGGCGCGGCTCTTGCCGGGCTGCGGCGCTGTCATCATTTCGGATTATGGCAAGGGGGTCTTCCTGCGCCGCGAGGACGGCGCAAGCCTCTGCGCAGACATCATGGCGCAGGCCAAGGCCGCGGGCATCCCCGTGCTCGTGGACCCCAAGGGCAAGGACTGGTCGCGCTATGCGGGCGCGGCCTGCGTGACGCCCAACACGGCGGAATTCCTCGAGGTCTGCGGCCTTCCCGCCGGGGCGCGGCCCGACGCCGCCCTTCGCCGCGAGCTTGCCGAAGGGCTGTGCCGGCAGTACGGCTTTGCGCGGCTGTTGCTCACGCGCGGGCCCCGGGGCATGATCCTCTATGCGCCCGGCGAGGAGCCTGCGCGCATCCGCGCGGCCGTGCGCGAAGTGGCGGACGTTTCGGGCGCGGGCGATACGGTGATCGCCGCCCTTGCGGCCTGCGTGGCCGGCGGCCTCGGCTGGGCCGAGAGCGCCGCGGTGGCCAATGCGGCCGCCGGGGTGGCCGTGGGCAAGGCCGGCACGGCGCCGGTGGCCCTGGCCGAGCTCAACGAGGCCCTGAGGCAGGGGATGGACAATCCCAAGCTCTTCGAGCTCCCGGCGCTCAGGCACAAGCTGGAGGAATGGCGGCGCCGCGGCGAGCGCATCGTCTTCACCAATGGCTGCTTCGACCTGCTCCACCCCGGGCACATCTCGCTTTTGCGCCAGGCCGCGGCCCTGGGCGACCGGCTGGTGGTGGGCCTCAATGCCGACGCCTCGGTGCGCCGGCTTAAAGGCCCTGAGCGCCCCATCCAGAACGAGACGAGCCGGGCCTTGCTGCTCGCGGCGTTGCAGGCCGTGGACGCGGTGGTGCTCTTCGGCGAGGACACGCCGGAACGTCTCATCCATGAGGTCGCCCCGGATGTGCTCGTCAAGGGCAGCGACTACCGCGTGGAAAACGTGGTCGGCGCGGACTTCGTGCTCGGCCGCGGCGGCGAGGTGCATCTCGTGGACCTCGTGGACGGATGCAGCACCACGGGCCTCGTGCGCAAGATGCGGCCCGCGCAGGCGGCCGACGCGGCGGGCAGCGCCCATGCCTGAGGCCGGCGTGCGTCATCTCATCGCAGCCGACATCGGGGGCACCAATTGCCGGCTGGCGCGCTTCGCGCTCGGCCCGGACGGCCGGCTCGTGCGCGAGCATTCGGCCTGGCTGGAGAGCCCGGATCTCCGCACCACCGAACCCCTCCTCGCCGCGCTGGAGCGCGAGCTCGCGCTGCATCCGGCCCGGGCCGACGCCACGGTGCTCGCCATCGCCGGGCCGGTGCATGACGGCCTCACCGGGGGCCTCACCAACGGCAGCCTCAGGGTGGATCTGCGCCCGCTCGCCGCGCAGGGCCAGGGCATCTACCGCGTCATCAATGACTTTGTGGCCCAGGCCTGCGCCTGCCTCACGGAGCTTGGCGACGAGGCCCGGCTGCTCTGGCCAGCGCCGCCGGCGCCTGCCGTAGCACCCTTGCGCGCGCCGCGCGCGGTCATCGGCGCGGGCACCGGCCTGGGCGTGGCCTGCCTCTATCCGCTGGACATGGCCGTGCCCGGTGCCGGGGGATGGCTCGTGGCGCCCTCTGAGGGCGGTCACATGGCCTTCCCTTTCGCGGGCGCGGAGGAGAACGCCTTTCACGAATTTTTGTGCACGGCGCTCGGGCTCGCCGTGGCGGAAGGGGACGACGTGCTCTCCGGCCGCGGCCTCGCGCTCCTGCATGAATTCCTCACCGGCGAACGCCTCACCCCCGGCGAGGTGGGCCGCAAGGCCCTTTCCGCGCCCTCGCCGACCTTGAGCTGGTACGCCCGCTTCTACGGGCGCGCCTGCCGAAACCTCATGCTGTCCTGTCTCTCCACGGGCGGCCTGTGGATCGCCGGGGGGATTGCCGCGCGCAATCCCCTTTGCGTGAGCAGCCCGGAGTTTTTCACCGAATTGCACGCCGAGCCTTCCTTTGCGCACTGGCTGAAGGACATCCCGGTGCGCCTTCTGGAAGACGCCGAGAGCGGCCTCTGGGGCGCGGCCCAATATGGCCGCATGCTGCTTGAGCCGTCCGTTGCGACTGTGTAGAACAGGGGAGTCTCCCCACGACAGGCGAAGCCGCGAGTTAGGATAACTCCATATCCCGTCTGGAGCGAAGCGGAAGACGGGTGCTGGTGCCGGAAGAATCCTAAAAAATAAGATTTTTCACTGCTGGCAAGGAAGAAAAAAATTTCCGAAGGGAGTGTACTTAAGTACTCGACCGAGGAAATTTTTTTCTGACGCAGCCAGCAGTGAAGCGCTAGCCGTTGCCCGGCTTGCCGGGCTTACGGATAGCGACAGCGGTTGCAGTGATGTGCTGGCGCGCTAACTAACTGCTGTCTCCATCCGTAGCTTCCTTCGTCGCAACGGCTGGAGCAAGGCTGTTTTTGACGGATAATTTCGGCGTTAAGGAAGCAAAACGCGGCTCATCCCGCTTCAACTGTCCGCCGCATTTGCGATTCTCACGCAAAGCTCTACTTCCGCCACGCCCGCACGACACAACTGACCGCGAACCAGGCACAGGCCACAAGCACCACGGTAGCGCCGCTCGCCGTGGCAAGCCACTCCTGCGCGGACAGGAGCAGCCCGGCCGCGCCCGAGCTCACGCCCACGACCAGCGACCACCAGAACATGCCGCCCGCGCTCCTGGCGAGGTTGCGCGCCGTGGCCGCGGGCACCACGAGCAGGGCCGTCATGAGCAGCACGCCCACGGCCCGCACCGAAAACATGACGACCAGCGCCAGCACGGCGGCGAAGAGATAGTTCCAGAAGGCCGTGTGGATGCCCTCGACCCGGGCCGTCACCGGGCTCAGGGCCATGGCGAGCAGGCGGTTCCAGCCCAGAAGCTCGAAGAGCAGCAGGAGGCCGAGCAGGCAGGCCAGCGCCGCCATTTCGCCGTCGCCCACGGTGAGGATGTCGCCATAGAGGAATTGCCCCATCTGGCGGCCGAGGCCGCTCGCCCGGCTCACCACGGCGAGGCCGAAGGCCACCACGGCCGAAAAGATGATGCCGATGGCCGTATCCGCCGAGAGCCCGCTTGAGCGCTGCACGGCCATGACCGCGATGCCCACGAGCACCCCGAAGACGAGCATGGCGGTATCCGGCGGCGCGCCGAGGATGAGCCCCAGCGCCACGCCGGCAAAGGCCGAATGGCCCACCGCGTCCGAAAAAAAGGCCATGCGGAAGAGCGTCACCTGCACGCCGAGCATGGAGGTCATGGGCGTGAGCAACAGCAGCGCGAGCAGCGCGCGGCGCATGAAGCGCGGCTCAAGGCACTCGAAGGGAAGCACGGAGAGGGCGTCGCAGGCGGCGGCCAGCAGGGTGCTCATGGGGCGCTCCTATCGCCAAGGCCCGCGGGGAGCCGCCCCCGGTGGCCAGGCGCCGAAAGGGCGCCGCACTGCGGGCAGCCGGGGGCATCGAGGTCGCACTGGTCGGGATAGAGGTGGATGGGCACCCCGAAAAGCGAGAGCAGGAGCCGCGCGGTGAGGGTTTCGCGCGGGGGGCCTTGCGCCAGCACGCGGCCGTCGAGGCAGATGACGTGGGTGGCGTAGTGGGCGGCCAGCGGCAGGTTGTGGCTCACCATGATGAGCGTGAAGCCGCGCTCGCGCCGGGCCGCGTCCAGCACTTCCCAGAACAGGCGCTCGCCGTGCACGTCCACCCCGGCCTCGGCCTCGTCGAGCACGAGCAGGTCAGGGTCATGCCCGAGGGCAGCGGCGAGGAGCACGCGCCGCAATTCGCCGCCCGAGAGGTCGCCCAGGCGCTGCCCCTCAAGGTCCGCCGCGTCCACGGTTTCGAGCAGGGCGCGCCCGCGCAGGCGCGCGGCGACGGAGACCCCGAGCCAGAGCGGGCGCCGTTGGGCGCCCAGCGCGAGAAATTCGCGCACGGTGAGCGGCAGCCCGCGCTCCACCACCAGTTGCTGCGGCACATGGGCCACGCGCTGCCCGCCCTCGAGGACGATGCGGCCGCTGTAGGCCCGCTCGCCGAGCAGGCAGTGGAGCAGGGTGGTCTTGCCCGCGCCGTTGGGGCCCATGAGCACGGTGGCGCTGCCCGCCGGGGCCACGGCGTCCACATTTTCAAGGATGGTGCGCCCCCCGGCCACGACGCCCACATGCTCGAAGCGCACCC
>CAMWVJ010000041.1 GCA_947177645.1 uncultured Desulfovibrio sp. | reverse complement strand
CTCCCCACCGACCCCGGCGACCGCAACCGCACGAGCCCGGTGGCCTTCACCGGCAACCGCTTCGAGTTCCGCGCGGTGGGCTCGGGCCAGTCCGCGGCGGGCTCCATCACGGCGCTCAACGTGATGATGGCGGATTCCCTCGGTTTCGCGGCCGACTGGCTTGAGCGCGAGACCGCCGCCGGGGCTGACTTCAACGCCGCCGTGGAATCCTTCATCACCCATGTGATGGAGGAGCACAGCGCGGTCATCTTCAACGGCGACGGCTATTCCGATGTCTGGCACCAGGAGGCGCGCCGCCGGGGCCTGCCCGATTTGCGCACCACGCCCGAGGCCCTGCCGGAGCTGACGAGCCCGGAGGTGGTCAGGATCTATGAAAAGGCGGCGGTGCTCCGGCGCGACGAGCTGCGCGCCCGGCAGGAGATCTATCTCGAACAGTACTGCAAGACCGTGCGCACCGAGGCCAACCTCGTCATCCGCATGGCGCGGACCATCATCTTCCCCGCGGCCATGCGCTACCAGGGCGAGCTCGCGGCAACGGCCGGCCGCCTGCGCGACCTCGGCATGGACTGCCGCACCACGACCCTTGAGCACGTGACCACGAGCCTGCGCCGGCTTGAGGACGCCACGGCCAAGCTGGAGACCGCGCTCGCCGCCTGCGGCGAACGGGGCGAGGGCCTTGACGCGGCGGAGCACTACTGCAACGACGTGCTCCCGCTCATGCTGGAAGTGCGCGAACACGCGGACACACTTGAGACCATGGTCGCCGATGACCTTTGGGCCCTGCCCAACTATCAGGAGATCTTGTTCGGCAAATAGGGCGTCAGCGCATGCCCGGCTTTACGGCCCCGTTGTCCGCCTCGCGTGCGGGCGGCGGGGCCTTTTCAACGCTGCACTCCCCCTGCGGCCCCGGCGCCGGCCCCCTGAGCAGGATGCGCCCGCGCGAGCAGATAAGGCCCGCCAGCGTGAGGCACCACGCACCGAGCGCCAGAAAAATGAAGCCCCTCGGGACGGCCATGAGCGCCGGCACGCCATAGGCGTCGGAAACCGCCGCGCTGCACACCGTATACATGCCGAGCGGGAAGACCATGCTCCAGTAGGTGGGGGTGTACGCGTAAGGATAGCCCTTGACCCAGTGGCGCCAGAGGCCCAGGAGCGCGAGCATGGGCACCCACCACGAGGCCGTGGCCCAAGCGAGGAGCGTGATGCCCGAGATGTAGGGCTGGAACAGCCCCAGCAGCGGGGCCGCCCCGGCGCGCCCCATGAGCGCCGTGCCGGCGAGGGCCGTTGAGGCGGCGGCGCTGGCGTTGATCCAGTAGGTGGGCTCGGAATCGCCGGCGGTCATGTCCGTGAAACAGAAGCGGAGAAAAATGCCCACGATGACGAAGATATAGAGCATGACGCCGACGAGGAACAGCGCGCAGAGGCCGAAATACACGCTATCCGCGTCCCAGCCTCGCGGGGCGCCAAGGGCCGCGCCGAGAATGACGAGGGATTCGGTGCTCACCGTTGCCAAAAGCCATGTGCCGTTGACGCCGCAGGCGAGCGGGGGCTTGGCCGCGCGTGTGAAGATGGCGAAAAATACGCCCCAGAGGATGATGCCCCAGCACAAAGCCCCGAGGCAGAAGAGCCATGCGCCGGCCGCGGGGTCGCGCGCGAGCACCACGGATTGCGTGCCGAAAATGGCCGTCGCGGCAACGATGGTGAGAAAGCCCGGGCCTCTGAGGTGGCTCGTGAAGTCGTCGGCAACGGCGCCCGGAGAGCGGAGGAGACGGAGGAGGAGCAGGGCCCACAGGGCCACATAGAGGCACGCGTTGATGCCGTGCAGGAGGTGCGCACCCCACGGTGCGCCCAGCCGCAGGAGGGCCAGGGAAAGGATGCCCGTGGACATGACCATGGCGAAGTTGGCGGGCGCCATGGCTTTCACCAGCGCGAAGAACCGGCTGCCGACGCTGTTCATGCCGCCTCCGAAAAACTGCGGGCCTGCCGGGGCACACTTTGCCCCGGTCTGCGGGAAGCCTCCGGCAATGGTACAAAGCGCGGGGCGCAGGGTCAATTTCGGGCAGGGCGCCTTTTGCGGGCTTGTATGTTTTGCCAGAGGCGGCTAGACTCGCCCGAACCGCGGGCACGCCGGCCGCATGGCCGGCCCCGCACTTTCCGTGAGGTATGTCATGCCCGAGCCCGACGCCGATTCCCTCTTCCACTGCCGCCAGTGCGGCCACTGCTGCGAGGGGCGCGGCGGCATCGTCGTGAGCCCGGCTGACCTTGCGCGGCTCGCGGCCTTTCTCGGGCTCGCCGCCGAAGCGGTGGCGGAGCGCTACGGCGAGATGTCGGGCGGCAAGCTCAAGATCCGCAACGGCGAAGACGGCCGCTGCGTCTTTTTCCGCGAGGGCAAAGGCTGCGCCGTGCATGAGGGCAAGCCCTCCATCTGCCGCGCGTGGCCCTTTTTCCGCGGCAATATCGAAGACTCGGCGAGCCTCGCCATGGCCAAGGAATTTTGCCCCGGCATCGACCCGGAAGCGGCCCATGCCGACTTCGCCCGTGCCGGCCGCGCCTATCTCAAGGAGCACGGCCTCCTCGCCAGCGACCCGGCCCGCGAGGCCAATGCCCTTGTCCTTCCCTGACCTTTTCCGGCACGAACCAAAACCCTGACCGCCATGCGCCGACCGTCCCGCCAGCTCTCACTCAAGGAATGCTACGAGGTTCTGCGCCTTGAAAAAGGCGCGGACCTTCAGGCGGTCAAGCGCGCCTACAGGCGGCGCGCCTTTGAGCTGCACCCGGACCTCAACCCGGGCAATCCCGAGGCTGGGCGGCAGTTCCAATTGCTCAACGAGGCCTATGTGGCGCTCACGGCCCTGCTCAAGCCCGAGGAGGACGCGAGGCGCGCCGCGGAAGCGCAGAAAAAGGCGGCAGGCGGCGCATCAGAGGGCAATGCCACCCAAGGGACGCGGCAGGGCGCGGCGGAAGCCGGCGCGGAAGAGCAAAAGGGCGCGGCCGAGCAGACGGCCCACAACCGCGAGGGCGAGCGGGCGCAAAAGGCGTATGCCGAGCAGGACGTGCTCCGCGACCTGCTCAATGACCCCTTTGCGCGCCGGGTGTTTGAAGATATTTACAGCGAGCTCAACCGCCAGCAGACCGGCCCAAGACCCTCCCAGGACGAGGGGCCGCGGCAGACACAGGCCCGACAGCCGCGGCGCGAGCCGCCGCCGCGCAAGGAAGCGCCTCCCAGGCAGAACACCAAGCTGCATCAGGGCAACATCGCTTGGGGCACGCCCAACTGGAACCGCGACCTCAACAAGGGCGTCACCGGCGTCGTCAAGGACTGGCTCCGGCGCCAGATCGACGAGGAGCAAAGCCTGCGCCTGCCGGCCGCGCATCTTGCCCCGGGGCGGCGCATCCGCCTCCAGATACGGCGCGGCCTTTCCGACGAGCTGCACACCGTGGAAGTGACCCTGCCGCAGGATTTCACGCCCGGCAAGCCCGTGCGCCTCAAAGGCCTCGGCAAGCGCGTGGGCCCCTGGCAGGGCGATCTCTACCTTACCATCTACAGCGAATAGCGGCGCAGGCCTCCCCACCTGCCACAAAAGAGACCGGGCGCGCCGCGCGTGCCCGGCCCTCCGCGCATCCGCCGTGCGCAAGGCGCCTCACGCGCCGGCGGCAAAACCTGCGGACAAAAACTGGAGGATGGGCGCCAGGCCCGTGACCCAGTAATACCAGTTGTGGGCGCCGCTGCGCATCCTGTAGGCCAGCGGAATGCCCCTGGCCTTCATGGCGAGGAAAAATTCTGTATTTCCCTCATAAAAGAAGTCGCAGTCGCCGCAGTCCGCGTACCAGCGGACGGTTTTCAGTTTTTCCACGGCTTCGGGGCTTGCGTTTTTCACAAAGGCCAGGGGATCGTTGGCCATGAGCGAGGCCGCATAGTCCTTGTCGGTGTGCGCCATCCGGCTCTGCTCCGGGTGGCCCACAAGGCCGCTCAGCGCGCAGGCCGCGCCAAAGAGGTCCGGGTTTTTCTGCGCGTAAGCGATGGCTGCCTCCCCGCCCATGGAAGCGCCCGTGATAGCGCGGGATCTTCTGTCCGCCCGGGTTCGGTAGGCCGCGTCGATAAGCGCGAGCAGTTCCTGGCGGAAATAGGCCTCATAGTCCCAGCCGGGCACGGAGAAAAAGCCCAGGCGCTCCCCAAGATGGGACTCCTCCACGCCGCTGCCGTCCGGCAGCACGATGATCATGGGCAAAGCCATGCCGGAACGGATGGCATCGTCGACCACCTGCGGCAACTGGCCCTGACGTATCCACGTCTCATGCGTGCCCCCGGCCGGATGCAGCAGGTAGAGCACGGGATACTGCCCCGTGCCCTCCTCATATCCTGAAGGCAGGTAGACCGAGAACTCCTTGTTTTCTCTCAGGATGTCGCTGCTCATGGTGCAATGCTCGATGGAGCCGCTTGCCGGCAGCTTCTCAAAATGGCTCACGGCCTTGCGGCGCTCAAGAAGTTTTCCCACTGTTCCCTTCCTCCCCTGCTGACTGCATTCCCGCTGTATATCCCATGCCGCGCCGCAACACAAAGGCCCCCCGGCAGTGCCGGAGGGCCTTTTGAGTTCAGCTTTCACACCCCTTGGGGCGCGGGCATTCGGTCTAGTACATGCCGTCCATGCCGCCCATGCCACCCATGCCGCCGGGCATGCCGGGCATGTCCTTCTTGGGCTCGGGCTTCTCGACGATGGCGCACTCCGTGGTGAGGAGCAGCGACGCCACGGAAGCGGCATTCTGCAGGGCCGTACGCGTCACCTTTTTCGGGTCGATGACGCCGGCCTTGATGAGGTCTTCATATTCGCCGGTGGCAGCATTGAAGCCGAAGCCGTCCTTGCCGGCGCGCACCTTTTCGACCACGATGGAGCCTTCAAAGCCGGCATTGTGGGCGATCTGGCGCAGGGGCTCCTCGATGGCGCGGCGCACGATGCTCACGCCGGCGAGTTCGTCGTCATCCGCGGGCTTGATGTCGTTGAGCACCTTGGAAACGCGAATGAGGGCCGTGCCGCCGCCAGGAACGATGCCTTCCTCAACGGCCGCGCGGGTGGCGTTGAGGGCGTCTTCCACGCGGTCCTTCTTTTCCTTCATTTCCACTTCGGTGGCCGCGCCCACATGGACAACGGCGACACCGCCCACGAGCTTGGCCAGGCGCTCCTGGAGCTTCTCGCGGTCATAGTCGGAAGTGGTCTCTTCGATCTGCGCGCGGATCTGCTTCACGCGGGCCTTGATGGCATCGGGCTTGCCGGCGCCGTCGACGATGGTGGTGTTGTCCTTGTCGACCACGATGCGCTTGGCGGTGCCGAGCTCGTTCAGGGTCATGCTCTCGAGCTTGGTGCCCGTGTCGTCGGAGGCAACGGTGCCGCCGGTGAGCACGGCGATGTCCTGGAGCATGGCCTTGCGGCGGTCGCCGAAGCCCGGGGCCTTGACGGCCACCACCTGAAGGGCGCCGCGCAGCTTGTTGACCACGAGGGTGGCGAGGGCTTCGCCTTCCACATCCTCGGCGATGATGAGCAGCGGACGGTTCACCTTGGCGACCTGCTCAAGCACGGGGAGCATGTCCTTCATGCTGGAGATTTTTTTCTCGGTGAGCAGGATGTAGGGGTTGTCCATCTCGCAGATCATCTTTTCCGCGTTGGTCACGAAATAGGGCGAGAGGTAGCCGCGGTCGAAACGCATGCCTTCCACCACGTCCATGGTGGTCTCGAGGCCCTTGGCTTCTTCCACGGTGATGACGCCTTCCTTGCCCACCTTGGACATGGCCTCGGCGATGATGTTGCCGATGGTGGCGTCGGAATTGGCGGAGATGGTGCCGATCTGGGCGATTTCCTTCTGGTCGCGGGTGGGCTTGGCCAGGTTGGCGAGCTCGGCGATGAGGGCGTCCACGCCCTTGTCGATGCCGCGCTTCACGGCCATGGGATTGCGGCCGGCGGCCACGAGCTTGATGCCCTCATGGTAGATGGCCTGGGCAAGGATGGTGGCGGTGGTGGTGCCGTCGCCGGCGGCGTCGGAGGTTTTGGAGGCCACTTCCTTCACGAGCTGGGCGCCCATGTTCTCGAACTTGTCGTCAAGCTCGATCTCCTTGGCCACGGTCACGCCGTCCTTGGTGATGACCGGCGCGCCGAAAGATTTTTCCAGCACCACGTTGCGGCCCTTGGGGCCCAAGGTCACTTTCACGGCGTTGGCGAGCTTGTCCACGCCGCGGGCGAGTTTTTCACGGGCTTTGACATCAAAAAGGATTTCCTTGGCAGACATAGATGCTCCTCCTGATTAGATGCGAACTGGGGGGATAAACAGACTATATCCGGCGCCCATGGCGGCGGCCGGCCGCTTAGTCGATGATGGCGAGGATGTCTTCCTCGCGCATGACGAGATGATCCACGTTGTCCAGCTTGACTTCGGTGCCCGCATACTTGTTGAAGAGCACTTCGTCGCCCGGCTTGACGGCCATGGGGATGCGCTTGCCGTTCTCATCCATCTTGCCCGGGCCCACGGCCACGACCTGCCCCTTGGAGGGCTTTTCCTTGGCGGTATCGGGAATGTACAGACCGCCGGCGGTCTTTTCCTCGGATTCAAGACGCTTGACCAGAACACGGTCATTGAGGGGTTTGAGCTTCATTGCATATCCTCCAGGAAAGGGTGTTATGGCCCATGGGGGGCGAAACGGCGGCCGTTGCCACGGACGCGCCGCTGATTGCGCGTTGCGGGCCGCTACGGAGCCGCGAGTGAGCTCCGCACGGGCAAGAGATAAGTCATGCTTCGCGCTTGAAAAGGGGTGCGCGCAAAAAATTTTTCATTTTTCTTCTCCCCGGGGCGCCTTTTGCCGCCGTTCCCGGCGGATGCCCCAAAGATTTGCAGTGGCGGCCCCGCGCTTGCCGTTTGCCGCCCTTGGGGCTATGGATGCGGCGATGAAACAGCAAAGGAGGCCCCATGGCTAAGCCCGCCGCCCTCATCCTCGCCGCCGGCAAAGGCACCCGCATGCACTCGCCGCGCCCCAAGGTGCTCCAGGAGCTTCTGGCCGAACCCATGCTCGCCTATGTGCTCGCCGCCCTGCGCCCGCTCTTTGCGGAGGCGGACGGCGCCGGGGGCATTTGGGCAGTTGTGGGCCACGGCGCGGCCGAGGTGGAAACCGCCTTTCCCGACCTGGCGACGATCACGCAGGCGCAGCAGCTCGGCACCGGCCACGCGCTCGCCACGGCCCTCCCCACCCTCAGGGAGCACGGCGCCACGCATGTGCTCGTGGTGAACGGCGATGTGCCGCTCCTCACCACTGACATCGTGGCCCGCTTCCTCGCCGCGGCCGGGGGCGCGGACATCGCCTTCGCCTCGCTCTCGCTGGACGACGCCGGAGCGTATGGCCGCGTGGTGCGCCGTGACGGCGACGTGGCCGCCATCGTGGAGGCCAAGGATTTTGACCCGGCCCTCCACGGCGAGGACACGGGCGAGGTCAACGCCGGCCTCTATCTTCTGGATGTGGAGGCGGTGGCGCGGCTGCTGCCGCGCACCAATAATGATAACAAGAGCGGCGAATACTATATCACCGACCTCGTGGCCTTGGGCATCGAGGACGGCCTCACCGTGCGCGGCGTCAACTGCGGCGCGGATGAAAGTCTCCTCGGCGTCAATTCACCGGCCGAGCTCGCCCGCATGGAGGAACTGTTGCGCGCCCGCATCGTCGCCCGGCTGCTTGAGAGCGGCGTCACCCTGCACGCGCCAGGGCTCGTGCGCGTGGGGCCTTTCGCCGAGGTCGCGCCCGGCGCCGAGATCACCGGCCCCTGCGAGATCTATGGCCGTTCGCGCGTGGAGGCCGGGGCGCGCATCGAGTCCCACTGCGTCCTTCGAGACAGCGTGGTCCGCTCTGGTGCGCGCATCCGCTCCTTCTCGCATCTTGAGGGTGCCGAGGCCGGCGAGGGCAGCATCGTGGGGCCTTTCGCCAGGCTCCGGCCCGGTGCGCTGCTCGAGCCCGACTCCCATGTGGGCAATTTTGTGGAGCTCAAAAACGCCCGCCTCGGACGGGGCGCCAAGGCCAACCACCTGAGCTATCTCGGCGACGCGGAAATCGGGGCTGCCGCCAATATCGGCGCGGGCACCATCACCTGCAATTATGACGGCGTGCACAAGCACCGCACGGTCATCGGCGTGCATGCCTTCATCGGCAGCAATACGGCGCTCGTGGCGCCCGTGGAGGTGGGCGCGGACGCGCTCGTGGGCGCGGGCTCGGTCATCACGAATGATGTCCCCGCCGGGGAGATGGGCATCGCGCGCG
>CAMWVJ010000040.1 GCA_947177645.1 uncultured Desulfovibrio sp. | reverse complement strand
CCGTTAAGCGCCGCCGGGAAGCCCGCATAGACGGCCATCTGCATGCAGACCTCCATGAGTTCCGCGCGCGTGCAGCCCACGCGCAGCGCCGCCGCGAGATGCACCAGAAGCTGCGGCCGGGCATTGCCGAGGGCGGTGAGCGCGGCCACGGTGATGAGCTCGCGGCTCTTGAGGTCGAGGCCGGGGCGGCCCATGATGTCCCCGAAGGGGAATTCCACGAGATAGCGGGCGAAGTCCGGCGCGATGCCGGCGAGGCGCCGGACAACGGCTTCGCCGCCTTCGCCGTCGATGCGTTTCAAAAGGGCGAGGCCGCGTGCATAGCGTTCGTTTTCCATGTTTTCCTCCCTTTTTAAAATCCTTCCCGCGGGAAGGCCCGCACCGTGCCGTCCCCCCAAGTCGCCACGAGGAGGCGGCCGTCAGGCGCGCGGGCGAGCCCCACGGGCGAGGCAAGGCCGGAGGCGAGCACGGCGGCGCGCCCCTCCCTTTCCAGCCGGGCCACGGCGTCTGCGCCATTGTCCGCCACGAGCACGCTGTCAGGCCCCGCGGCAAGGATACCCACGCCGGGCCGCACGAGGCCGGCGGCCGCGGCCGGGAGGGAGCGCACGGCCCCGTCGGGCGCCACCATGTCCACGCTGCCGCCATAGCAGCTCACGGCGAGGCTGCCGTCCGCAAGGCGCGTCACGCCCACCGGCAGCCGATGCCCGGATGACACCACTTCCCGCGTGCCGTCAGGCTGGATGCGCACGAGCTCGCCGGCATTGCGGTTGGCCGCGAGCAGGCCGGTCTCCGCGCTCCAGAAAAGCCCGGTGGGCGCGGATAGCCCGGCCGCGACCACGCGCAAGCCCTGTTCCGGCGTCCAGGCATAGATGCGGCCGTCGCCATAGCCCGCGGCCCAGAGCGTGCCATCGGCGTCAAAGGCGAGCCCGGCGGGCTGGGCAATGCCCGCGATGACTTCCGCGCGCCTTCCGCGTTCATCTAGGCGCACGATGCGGTCCGCGCCCCATTCGGCCACCCAGAGCCGGCCCTGCGCGTCATGGGCCATGCCCACGGGCGCGGAAAGACCGGCCGCCACAACTTCCCCGCCGGCTTCGCCCCGGGCTGCCCACGCGGGGTACCCCGCCAGCAGGCAGAGCAGGAAAAGCGCCAACACTGTCCGTTTCTTCATAGAGACCTCCTTGCGCTCAGGCATAGCGCCCGGGGCCGGCTTTGCCCCTTGCGCTTTTTGTGATACCTCAAAGGCATGACAACGCCCGCCAGCCGCTCCCCATGGCTCCTTGGCCCGCGCGAATTTCACTGGCTCTGGTATTTCGCGGTCATCGCCGAGGAGCGCAGCCTGCGCCGCGCGGCCGAACGGCTCTTCCTGTCCCAGCCGCCCCTGAGCCGCCAGTTGCGCGCGCTCGAAGACCGGCTGGGCTTCGCCCTCTTCCACCGCCATTCGCGCGGCCTTGCGCTCACGGCGGAAGGCGAGCGCGTGCTGGCGGCCGTGCGGCCCCTGCTCGACCTTCAGGAGCGCGTCTTTACGGAGCTGGCGCAGCTTTCCGCCCCGGCGCCCGTGAAGGCCCTCGGCCTCACCACGGCCGTGGAGCAGGGCGTCTTTTCCGCGCTGGAAGAGGAACTGCGGGCGGCCGCGTCCCTGCACCTTGTGCGCGCGCCGTCGCCGCGCCTTCTGCGCGATGTGCTCCGCGGCCGGCTGGACGCGGCCGTGGTGGCGCTGCCGCTGGAAATCCCGGCGCTGCCCGAGGGCTTTTCCGTGACGCCGCTCGGCCATGCGGAAGCGCTCCTCGCGGTGCTCCCCGAAGGCTGGCCTGTGTGCCGCGGCCTCAGGGAGGGCCGCGCCCTGAGCCTGCGGGAGCTTTCCGGGCTGCCGCTCTTCTGGTTCCGCCGCGAGGAAAATCCCGCCTGGTTCGACCATGCACTGGGCGCGTTCCGGCTGGCCGGCTTCGCGCCGCGCCTCATGGAGGAGGCGCCGGAGCACGATGTGCTGCTCGCGCGCATCGCCCGCGGCGAGGCCATGGGGCTTTTCCCCGCGTCCTTTGCGGCCATCCGGCGCGAGGGCGTGCACTTTGCGCCCCTCGAGGAGGGGCCGCTGCTCACCTTACGGCTCGGCCTTGTGGCCGACGCACGCGCCCTTGGGCAGGGCGCCCCAGGCGAAGCCGTGTTCCGCTGCCTCGGCCGTGGGGAAAATCCCTCGCCCCCGGCTTCCTGAAATCCGCCCGCCCTTGCCCCGCTGTGGGGGCTTTTGCTTTGTCGCGTTTTGCGGTAAGCTGCCGCCACTTCATTCACTTGCCGCATCGGGGGGACCCGCATGAACAGAGTTTTCGGCCTTGTGGGCGCGCTGGCGCTCGCGCTTCTGCCTGTGCTTTCCGCGCAGCCCGCCACGTGCGGCGAGATCAAGATCGGCCTCATGTGCCCGCTCACGGGCAAGTGGGCCTCCGAAGGGCAGGACATGAAGAATATCGTGAGCCTGCTCGTGGACGAGACCAACGCCAAAGGCGGCATCAACGGCGACACCGTGCGCCTCGTGGTGGAGGACGACGCGGGCGACCCGCGCACGGCCTCCCTTGCCGCGCAGAAGCTGGCCAGCGCCGGCGTGGCCGCGGTCATCGGGACCTATGGCTCGGCGGTGACGGAAGCCACGCAGAATATCGTGGACGAGGCCGGCCTCGTGCAGATCGGCACCGGCTCCACGAGCGTGCGCCTCACGGAAAAGGGCCTCGAGCGCTTCTTCCGCACGAGCCCGCGCGACGACGCACAGGGCAAGTCGGCCGCGGCCGCCATCGAGAAGGGCGGCTACAAGGCCGTGGCCCTGCTCCACGACAATTCCTCCTACGCCAAGGGCCTTGCGGAGGAGAGCCGCGCCGCGCTGGAAAAGGCCGGCGTCAAGGTCATCTTCTTCGACGCGCTCACGCCCGGCGAGCGCGACTACACGGCCATCCTGACCAAGCTCAAGGCCGCCAATCCCGACCTTGTGTTCTTCACCGGCTACTATCCCGAGACCGGCATGCTCCTCCGGCAGAAAAAGGAAATGTCGTGGCACGTGCCCATGATGGGCGGCGACGCGGCCAACCATCAGGACCTCGTCAAGATCGCCGGGCCGGAGGCCGCGGCCGGCTATTTCTTTATCAGCCCGCCCTTGCCGCAGGATATGGACACCAAGGAAGCCAGGGATTTTCTCGCCGCCTACGAGGCGAAGTATGACAGCGTGCCGGTCTCGGTGTGGGCGGTGCTCGCGGGCGACGCCTACAAGGCCATCGAGGCGGCGCTCGCCGCCGGCAAGGCCGACCCGGAGGCCATGGCTGCGTGGCTCAAGGATCTCAAGGACCTGCCCGGCCTTTCCGGCAGCCTCGGCTTTGACGCCAAGGGCGACCGCGTGGGCGAATTTTACCGCACCTATGTGGTGAACAACGAGGGCGCCTTCGAGCTGCAACCCCGCTAGGGCCGCGGACGCCGCCGCCGGGCGGCGCGCAAGCCCCCGACGAGGGGGAAGGTCCCGGCAACCGCGTGGATCTGTTTCAGGCCCGGTGCGTCGTGACGCGGCGCACCGGGCACAAGGATTTCGGCGCGCAGGCATGGAACAATTTTTCCAGCAGCTCCTCAACGGTCTGGCCGTGGGCGGTATCTACGCCCTGGTGGCCCTGGGCTACACCATGGTCTATGGCGTGCTCAAGCTCATCAATTTCGCCCACGGCGACCTGTTCACCATCGGCGCCTATCTCGGCCTTACCCTGCTCGCCAGCTGGAATCTGGCCGGCGTTTTGCCGCCGGCCGTGGCCGTGCTCGCCGTCTTTGTCATGGTGGGGCTGCTCGTGGCGCTCATCGGCGTATTGCTCGAGCGCGCGGCCTACCGCCCCCTGCGCGGCGCCAACCGCCTCTCGGCCGTGGTGTCGGCGCTCGGCGCGTCCATCTTTTTTGAGAATGCCATCATGCTTATCTACGGGGCGCGCGTCTATGTCTATCCCGACTTCCTGCGCCCCGATTTCACGGTCGATCTCTTCGGCGTGAGCGTGCCCGGCGTCCGCCTGCTCATCCTCGGGGCGAGCGTGGCGCTCATGCTGGCGCTCTCGGCCTTCATCCAGCGCACGCGCATGGGCGCGGCCATCCGCGCCACGGCCATAGACCCCGGGGCCGCGCGGCTCATGGGCATCAATGTGGACAGGGTCATCGCGCTCGTCTTCCTCATCGGGCCAGGGCTTGGCGGCATGGCCGGGCTCATGGTGGGCATCTACTACGGCCAGATCGACTTCACCATGGGCTGGTCCTACGGGCTCAAGGCCTTCACGGCCGCCATCCTCGGCGGCATCGGCAATATCCCCGGCGCCATGCTCGGCGGGCTCCTCCTCGGCGTCACCGAGGCTCTGGCCGCCGGCTATGTGGCCATGGCCTGGAAGGATGCCGTGGCCTTCCTCGTGCTCATCCTCATCCTCATCATCCGCCCCACGGGCATCTTGGGCGAGCGCACGGCGGACAAGCTATGAGCCGCACGCCGCTCTATGTGGCGCTGGCCGTGGTCATCGCGGGCCTGCCGCTCGTGTGCAACGCCTACTGGACGGACGTGTGCGTGATGATCGGGCTGTATGCCCTGCTCTCGCTCTCGCTCAATGTCATGCTCGGGCAGGCCGGCATCTTCAACATGGGCCACGCGGCCTTTTTCGCCGTGGGCGCCTACACCACGGCCATCCTCAACACCGTGTGCCACTGGTCCATTTTTCTCACCATGCTGCCCGCGGGCGCGGCGGCCGGGCTTTTCGCGCTGGCCGTGGCAAGGCCCATCATCCATTTGCGCGGCGATTACCTGCTCATCGTGACCATCGGCATCGTGGAGATCGTGCGCATCGCGCTCATTAATGATGTCTTTGGCCTCACGGGCGGCGCCAACGGTATTTTCGGCATCTCGCGGCCCGTGTTCTTCGGCTTCCGCATCGTCAAGGGCCTCCAGTTCTATTATCTGGTCTGGGGCATGGTGGGCGTGAGCATGCTGCTCTTTTACGGGCTGTGGCGCTCGCGCTTCGGGCGCGCGCTCAACTACATCAAGGAGGACGATGTCGCGGCCGAGGGCTGCGGCGTCAACGTGACGGGCTACAAGCTCGCAGCCTTCACCCTGGGCGCCGCGTGGGCCGGCATTGCCGGCACGGTCTATGCCGCCAAGATGCTGACAATCGCGCCGGAATCCTTCAATTTCATGGAGTCGGTCATCCTCTTCGCCGTGGTCATCCTCTCCGGCGGGAGCCAGGTGGGGGTGCTCGTGAGCGTGTTCCTCTTCATCGGGCTGCCCGAGCTTTTGCGCGAGTTTTCCGAGGCGCGCATGCTCATCTTCGGCCTGGCCATGATGGTGATGATGATCTGGCGGCCGCAGGGGCTGTTGCCGCCGCTGCCCCGTCGCTACGCCATGCCGCCCCCGCAGGAGGGGGCGCGCCCATGAGCCTGCTTGAGCTCACGGACGTGACCAAGGTCTTTGGCGGCCTCGTGGCCGTCAACGACCTTTCCTTCAGCGTGGACGAGGGCAGCGTGGTCGGCCTCATCGGCCCCAACGGCGCCGGCAAGACCACGGTGTTCAACTGCATCACCGGCAACTACGCGCCCGAGCGCGGCAGCATCCGCTTTTCCGGGGAGAACATCACCGGGCTTCGGCCGCACCGCATCGTGGAGCTGGGCATCGCCCGCACCTTCCAGAGCATCCGGCTCTTCGGGCGCCTGCCCGTGATCGAGAATGTGCTCGCCGGGCGGCACTGCCGCATGAAGGCCGGGCTCTTCGCCTGCATGCTGCACACGCCCGGGCAGCGCCGGGAGGAGCGCGCGGCCGTGGCGCGCTCGCTGGAGGAACTCAGCTTTGTGGGCCTCACCGACCAGGCGGAGGCCATGGCGCACGCGCTTTCATACGGCAACCAGCGCCTTTTGGAAATCGCCCGCGCGCTCGCCTCCGACCCGCGCCTGCTCATCCTCGACGAGCCGGCCGGCGGCATGAACGACCAGGAGACCGCTGCCCTCGTGGAGCTCATCCGCGCCATCCGCGGCCGCGGCATCACCATTTTGCTCATCGAGCACGACATGCGGCTTGTGATGCAGGTCTGCGAGAAACTGGTGGTGCTGGAACACGGCACGCTCATCGCCGAGGGCGAGCCCGCGGCCTTGCGCGAAAATCCGGCGGTCATCGAGGCCTATCTCGGCGCCGATGACGACAGGTGGTGAGATGGCCCTGCTGACGCTTTCGGATGTCCGGGTGCGCTACGGCAGCGTGGAGGCCCTGCACGGCATCGACCTCACGGTGGACGAGGGCGAGATCGTCACCATCCTCGGGGCCAATGGCGCGGGCAAGAGCACCACGCTCCTCAGCATCAGCGGCCTGGTGCGGCCCGCCTCCGGCGAGATATTGTTCGACGGCAAGCCGCTGTTGCGCCTGCCGAGCCACGAGGTGGTCGGCCTCGGCATAGCGCAGGCGCCCGAGGGCCGGCGCGTGTTCGGGGCCATGAGCGTGCTCGAGAACCTGCGCCTCGGCGCCTTCAGCATCCGCGACAAGGAGCGCAGCGAGCGCACCCTGGAGTGGATCTTCGACCTCTTCCCCCGCCTTCAGGAACGCAAGGGCCAGCTCGCGGGCACGCTCTCGGGCGGCGAGCAGCAGATGCTCGCCATCGGCCGCGCGCTCATGGCCGAGCCGCGCCTGCTTTTGCTGGACGAGCCCTCGCTGGGCCTCGCGCCCCTGCTCGTGCGCTCCATCTTCGACACTGTGAGGGCCATCAACCAGCGCGGCGTGACCGTGCTCCTCGTGGAGCAGAACGCCCGCGCGGCCCTCAAGCTCGCCACGCGCGGCTATGTGCTGGAAGTGGGCCGCGTGGTGCGCGAGGACACCGCCGCGAACCTGCTGGCCGACGCCGCCGTGCGCGAGGCCTATCTGGGGGGGTGAGAGGCCCGGGGCGAGCCATGTTTCACCTGCCCGCACGCACAAAAGCGGCGCCTGCACGATGCAGACGCCGCTTTTTTTCTAGGCCGGCGCTCCTTTCCGGCCGGTGGGAACCGTTGCCGAAAGCCCGGGGAAAACTCGTTTTCCGCTAGATCATGTCGTCGTTGATGCGCTGGTCGCGCTCGCGGAAGCGCTGCTGGAGCATGAGGGGCAGGCTTTCCGGGTCGGCCGGGTCGTACTCGAACATCACGGCCGTGCCGTAGCAGGTGAAATATTTGCTCCCGTCAGGATGGAAGGCCACGTTCTCGTTATAGCCCACGATGGCCTGCGCCCCCTTGTTCATGGCGCGGGCGGCCATGCCGAAAAAGGCCTCTTCCGAGTCATAGCCGCGGCAGCACACGAGGCCGAGCACCTTGGCGATCTTGCGGCCTTCCACCTGGTGAGTGGTCACGACCGGGAAACGCCCGGCCAGAAAGGCCTCGCGCACGCGCGAATCGGCCGCGGGCGCGGTGTTCTGCTGCTTCTCGGCCTTGCGGGCCTTTTTGTCGTTACCGCCGAGCAAGAAAAACATGGCAACCTCCCAAAACGATCTTCCGGTATTCTCCGGCTTGCTTTCGCCGGATGCCCCGGCAGGCGTATTTTCTCTTGAGTGCGCCCGGCGGGCCCCCAGGCATGGCCGTGCGTTGCCCGAGGCATTGCAAAGAGCTTGCCAGAGTTGCAAACTGCTGATTTAAAACGGAATCAGAAAAAAGACGCGCGCGGTGCGCCACCGGAAGCCTGCAAAAAACTCCGGCCCCGTCGGGAAGCTGACAGGGCCGGAGTACGGGAAAAGGGAGGGAACAGGCGGCGGGAACGGCCGGGCGCGTGTGGTCCGTTCAACGCACGCGTAGCCCGTTGGCCTCGCGCACAAAGGCATTATAGGCCGCGCGGCTGCGCAGCGCCGCCACATTGAGCTCGCGCCGCTGCGGCGGGTAAAAGCCCTCGGCGATCCCCCGCCCGAGCGCGTCGGCATAGGCCTGCGCCTCCTTGAGAAAGGCGCGGTATTGCCGCTCGAGCTGCGGGGCCGCGGCAAAGGGCGGCTTGCCCGCTTCCGCGATGCGGTTTGCAAGCTCCGTGTGGATATGCTCAAGCGTGGTGCGCGCCGCAGCCTCCAAAGTAGCGGCAGCCTCGCTTGCCTGCTTCTCCGCCGCTGCGCCCTTGGCCGCAACTTCGCCCGCGGCCGCGGCATCTTCCGCGCCCAGCACTTCCGCCGCACGGCCGAAGCCGGCGAAGATGGCGGAGGCCGCCTCGATCTGCCGTTGCAGCGGATGGCCGCGCAAGAGCGCGGCCTCGGCCTGGGCGGCGCGGGCCTCCACTATCTCGAGCCAGGACTTGCGGGCGGCCATGAACTCGGCGTGGTCCGCGTCCAGCTTGGCAGCCAGCGCCTTCCCGCGCGCGCCCTCATAGCGGATGCG
>CAMWVJ010000039.1 GCA_947177645.1 uncultured Desulfovibrio sp. | reverse complement strand
GCCGATGATACTGCGCATCTTCGCGCGGGAAAGTAGGAAGCTGCCAAATTCTTCCTCCGCCCCCGAAAGGCTCACGCCTTCCGGGGGCGGATGCGTTTAAGGGGGCGGTGAGGGACCGAACGAAGTTCCATTATGGGCGCACAGCCGGGCTTGGCCGGGCGCCACTTCACCCGTATCGAACCGCAGAAATATACCCGAACTGCCTTATACAGGCCTGCTGGCTCCACCTCACAACAAAACCAGGAATGTCTTGGGCTTTCTCATCCCCTCGCTGAGGCAGTGATTGAGGGGGCCAAAGGTGGTCTTTCCCATCACCCGCTTTTGGAATAGCTTTTCCCCGGGTTCCCGTAGAGGAGAAGGAAATGCAGAAAAAGCTCTTCGTTGTGGCGATCCTTGCCCTGTTGTGCCTCGGCTGCGCCGCCAGGGATCAGGATGAGCAGGGGAAGAAGATAGGCACTGGGCTTGGTGCGGTGGCGGGTGCCGGGGCCTTGGCTGCGGTGGGCAATCCCTGCGCCGGCATGGCCGTGCTCGTGCAGGGGGCGCTTGAAGTCTCGGGGGTCAAGGACGCGCTCGGCAGCCTCGGGCGCGATGAACCTGACCCGAAGTTCATCGCCTTCATGGAAAAGCTCCAGCGTGAAACAGAGGAGCGCAGGGCCGCGCGGCGCCTTGACGAGGAGGCCGCCCCAGCCCGGGCAGGAGCGGATGGAGAGAACGCGCCGCCCATGGGCTGCGCTGCCCTAACTGATGCGGTCGCTGCCAATCCTGAAAATGCCTCTCCCTCGGGGCTGGCGCTCCGCACGGCAAGAGATGACACCACAGAGCACGCGGTGGCGGAGAACGGCAAATAACCAGCTGCGGGCGCGCGTCTGCGCCTATTGCTTAAAATACTTCGGGAGTAAAGGAGAAGCGTGCAAGGGTTTTGATCCTCATCCTGTGTTGCCTTGAGACTCAAAACAGCCAGTGGGAGTTACAAAAAGGTAACTGATTGCCTTTTTTCCTCTTTGCGGAGATAAAATTTGTCCCTTCCACACACGGCACAGGTGCCAAGCCTGTCCCGGGGGGAGCGGGTTCGGGAACAATCTTTGCGCCGCGTGCGCGGTAGTGGAAAAATACTCACTGCTGGAGGAGAGGAAAATGCCGGAGAATGCCAGGAGTCTTGTGCTGCCAAAGGGGTTTCTTGCGTCAGGGTGGGCGTTCTGCCTGATTTTCATCCTGTGCGCCAACTGCGTGGCACGGGAGGGGGTGGCGCCCCGCCAGCTCCGATATTTCATGCAGCCGCCGCAGGTTGTGGGCAGCGCCACGCCCTACGGCAATAACCTCCCTGCGGGGCACTACGTCCAGGCGGCCGATGCGAAGATGTATTATGAAGTCTATGGCGCGGGGAGCGTCATCTTTGTCTTTCACGGGGGCGGCCTGGGCTGCCCCTACGAGCTTGGCGGGATCATCGACGAACTGCGCAAGCAGCACAAAGTCGTGGTCATTTCCTCCCGCGGCCACGGCCGGTCGGAAATCGGGCATGGCCCCATGTCACTCAGGCAGAAGGCCGAAGACATGCTTGCTGTGATGGAAAAGGTCACGGACAGGCCCGCGGCACTCCTCGGCTTCAGCGACGGCGCGTACACGGCGCTGGAAGTGGCTGCATTGAAGCCGCAGGCGGTGGAACGCGTGGTCGCCATTGGCGCGGGCACCCTGGAGCGCGGCTTTTTCCCGGACAAGCTGCCCTTGGCGGCCCTCGAAAAAATGGACAAGGCCTATGTGGAGCAAATGCGGGCGCTGGCGCCCGAGCCGGAGCGGCTGGGCGAGTTCCTGAATGACTACATGCGCATGTGGCACAATACGCAGGTGGGAAAAGAGCTCTTCGGCGCCATCCGCTGCCCGGTGCTCTTCGTGGTTGGCGACGGTGATACGCATGCGCCGGTGCGCACGGTGCTCGCGGCGAGAGAAATGACCGCCAATGCCCGGCTCTGCGTGGTGCCCCATGCCGGGCATGCCGCCTTTCTCGACAATTCTCCTGTCGCGTGGTCGGCCATCAGCCAGTTTCGCAACGCTCCCCTCCAGGAGCTGGAAAATACCGCGGAAACGGCGAAGCTGTAAGGGACTCTGTGGGGGGCAGGTCGAGCTGTCCGGTCCCTGCTAGCGGATTGCTCCCGCAAGCGGGCTGCCTTGGCGCGGCCCTAAAATCCCAGCGTGCTCTCGGGCCCGGGTCTGTCGGGGAGGGGCGCGCGGCCGGCCGTGGCGCTGCCGCCGCCGAAGCGCAGGAGGAACATGCCCGAAAAGCTCTTGCCCTTGTAGACTTCCACGCGGAAGAGCCGGGCGCCCCGGTCCACGGAGAAGCGGGGCTGAAAATCCCTGCGGCGCAGGGCGATGCCGCTTTCGTCGGGCCGGCCGCAATCCATGCCGATGGCATTGACGCGGTAGCCGGGCTCGGGCCGCACAATGGCCGCGTCGCGCACATCGAGGATGCTCCCGAAAGGCACGGTCTCCTCGCGGCCGTCCACCTGCACGGTCATGGCGTCGCGGCTCGCGTCCACCTCCCGCCAGTCGGGCCGGATGAGGGTGATGGTGCGGTTGCCGTAGTGGATGCAGATTCTGTCGCTCTTGCCCTCGCAGGGCAGCACCGCCATGATGGGCTTGGAGGTGATGGCGCGGGCCGGGCTGTTTTTCGGCAGCGGCAGATAGCTGATGGCCGGGCGCACGTCGTCGAGCGGCAGGAAGACGCGGTTCTCGGCAAAGGAAACGCCCAGGTTGTCGCGCAGGGCGCGTGCCACGCCCGCGGGCGTAAGCTCGAAATCGCGGCTGAAGCGCACGCCCGCGCGCCTGAGAAAGGCCTCCACCATGAGCAGGTGATAATACGCGCGCAGCTCCACGGGAAATTCCTTGCTCGCCTCGAGGCCGAAGGCCGCCTTGCCGTGGCGCACGGCAAAGTACGAGAGGCTTTTTTCCATCTCCCGGTCGCCCGCGGCCGTGTGCGTGTTGTGCACGTGCAGGGCGTGCAGAGGCCGGATGAGGCGGCTGTTGGCCTCCCGGGCCACGGCGTCGGCCTCGGTGGCCAGTGCCCCCATGAAGGTGCCGGGGTCGAGTTCGTCCTGGTCGATGATGACCGACTGCCCCCAGCGCGCCGGATTGCGCAGCCTGTCCTCGTGGCGCGGCCGGTAATAGCCGCTGCCGTCGTGCAGATTGAGCACGAGGCCCACCTGCGGGTGCCGGATGAGCTCCTGGATGCGGCGTACGGTGGCAAATTCCGGGTCGCTCTCGGCAAGGCGCGCGAACTTGCGGTTCATGTCGCCATAAAGCCCGCGCGAGCGCTTGATGATACTCGGGAAGTTGAGGTTGGGCACCACCCAGACCGCGCCCTCGGCGATCTCGTAGCGCGTGGCCAGCAGTGTGGCCGCGGAGAAGCCGCCGGGCTCGTCCCCCTGGATGCCCCCCACCACCAGCACCGCGCGCGGCGCCGCGCCAAGGCGGATGGTGGTGAAGTCGAGCGGAAAGGTCTCGGCCAGGGCCGGGCGGCAGGGAACCAAGGGCACGGCGGAAAAGACGAGCAGCGCGAGCATAAGAAACACGGCGCCCAGCGCGCGAGAGCCCCGGCTGCCCCCATGGGGGCCGGAGGCGGGGAGGGAATGCCCGAGCGCGTGCCCGCGGGCTGTGAAAGTGGTGTCTTTCCGCATCACTGCTGCACCATTCCTGATTCGGCGATTTTTACGCCATTCACCGCGCCCCGGCAAGAGGAAAGGCGCGCATCCTCACGCGTACCGGCCTTGCGTGCGGCTTGACGCGGCCGTGCAAAGCCTCTATAAAAGTGCGCTTTCGCCGCCCGTGATCTCTGGCATTTCCGGGCGCCCGGCCGGGCGTCGCGGGCCGTGCCGCGCAGGGCCGCTCCCGGCCGGCGGAGAAAAGAACCTGTTTCGCGCCAGCGGGGAGCCCGCATGTTCGAGAGCCTTTCCGACAGACTTTCCGGCGTTTTCCGCTCCTTCGGGGGCCGTCAGCTCACCGAGGAGAATATCCAGGCGGGCCTGAGGGAGGTGCGCCTGGCCCTGCTCGAGGCGGATGTCAATTTCCGCGTCGTCAAGGATTTTGTGGAAAGCGTGCGCGAAAAGGCCCTCGGCCAGGCCGTGCTCAAGGGCGTGAGTCCGGCGCAGCAGGTGGTCAAGATCGTCCACGACGAGCTCGTGGCCCTTTTGGGCGGCGAGGCGCAGGGGCTCTCCTTCGAGGGCAGCAAGCCGGCGGTTGTCATGCTGGTGGGCCTCCAGGGCTCGGGCAAGACGACCTCGGCCGCCAAGATCGCCAACCTGCTCAGGCGCGGCAAGCACCGCCCCTATCTCGTGCCGGCCGACGTGTACCGGCCCGCGGCCATCGACCAGCTCCAGGTGCTCGCGCGTGAGCTCGACATGCCGGTCTATCCCTCCACGCAGGACATGGACCCGGTGGACATCGCCCGCAATGCCGTGGCCGCGGCCCGCGAGGCCGGCGCCGACGTGGTGCTGCTGGATACGGCCGGGCGCCTGCATGTGGACGCGCCGCTCATGGACGAGCTTTCTGCCATCAAGGAGGCCGTGGAGCCGCAGGAGATCCTTTTCGTGGCCGACGCCATGACCGGCCAGGACGCGGTCACGGTGGCCGAGGCGTTCAACGAGCGCCTCGGGCTCACGGGCGTGGTGCTCACCAAGATGGACGGCGACGCGCGTGGCGGCGCGGCCCTCTCCATCCGCTCGGTGACGGGCGCGCCGGTGAAATTCGTGGGCGTGGGCGAAAAGCTCTCCGAAATGGAGGTCTTCCACCCCGACCGCATCGCCGGGCGCATCCTCGGCATGGGCGACGTGCTCACCCTCGTGGAAAAGGCGCAGGACGCCTTTGACGCCGAGGAAGTGGAGGCCATGGCGCGCAAGATGCGCAAGGCGAGCTTTGATCTGGAGGACTTCCGCACCCAGATGCGCCGCGTGAAGAAGCTGGGCTCGCTGGAAAGCATCCTCAAGATGATCCCGGGGCTCGGGGGCCTCACGGACAAGCTGGCCCAGGCCAACGGCGCCCTCCCCGAGGCGGAGCTGGCCCGCACGGAGGCGATCATCAATTCCATGACCCCGGCGGAGCGGCGCGACCCCGACATCCTCAACGGCAGCCGCCGCGCGCGCATCGCCAAAGGCTCGGGCACCAGCGTGGCGCAGGTGAACCAGCTCGTGCGCCAGTTCACCCAGATGCGCAAGATGATGCAGGGCATCATGACCGGCCGCGGGCAGGGCAAGGGCCTGCCCCGCATGCCGCGCGGCCTCCCCGGAGGCGTGCCTGGCGGGATGCCGGGCGGATTTCCGGGCATGGGCGGACTTCCCGGTATGGGAGGGATGCCCGGGATGCCCGGCATGCCCGGCGCCGCGGGCGGCCATGGCGGCAGGTCGGCCGCGGCGAAGAAGCGCAAGAAGAAAGAGCGCCAGCAAAAACGCAAGAAAAAATAACCCGCGGGCACAAGGCCCCGCCGCTTGCCCTTTTGCGGGCGCAACGCTACACTTGAAAACTAACGCAAGGGAGCAGAACACATGGCAGTGAAACTGAAACTTACCCGCCTTGGCAGCAAGAAGCATCCGTTCTACCGCGTGATCGCCGCCCGGGACGAGACCCGCCGCGACGGGCGCCCGCTGGAATTCCTCGGCTTTTACGACCCCATGACCAATCCCGCGGATGTGCGCCTTGATGCGGACAAGATCCGCGCCTGGCTCGACCGCGGCGCGGAACCCACCAGCACGGTGCGCTCCCTGCTCAAGAAGCACCTGGCCTGACATCCGGCGGGGCCTGCAACGACGCTTGCGCCGCGCGTGCCCGTAAGTGGGCGCTGTGGGGCGGATATGCGCCTGCGGCGCGCCTGCCCGCATGTGCGGCCGCCGGGGCAGGCCCATGCGGCGCCTTTTGGCGTTGCGGTGGAGGTGCCTGATGAAAGCTCTGATCGAAAATATCGCCCGGGCTCTGGTGGACGACCCCGCCGCCGTGGAGGTGCGCGAGGTGGACGGCGACCAGGCCACGGTGCTCGAGCTCAAGGTGGCGAGCGATGACCTCGGCAAGGTCATCGGCCGCCAGGGTCGCACCGTGCGCGCCATGCGCACCCTGCTCGGGGCCGCGTCCATCCGCGCGGGCCGGCGCACCGTCCTCGAGATCCTGGAGTAGGGCGGGGATGGCCGCACCCGCCGCCAAGCCGGCCCCAGCAAACAGGGCGGCCGCCCCCGTGCCCGAAGGCTTTGTGGAATTGGGCAGCGTGGCCCGGCCCCACGGCATCCGCGGCGAGCTTGCCGTGGACTGGTTCGCGGACGCAGCCCCCGGGGCCTTCAAGCGGCTCTGGCTCTGCCGCCGCGGCAGTGAGCCGCGCCCCCTCGCCGTGCTTGGCAGCCGGCTGCACAAGGGGCGCCCCCTGCTGCTCCTCGAAGGTGTCACGACTCGCGACGAGGCCGAAGCCCTGCGCGGCGCGCTCCTGTGCGTGCCCCGGCCCGAGCTTCCCGAACCTGCCGAGGACGAAGCCTACCTCGCCGACCTCATGGGTGCGGATGTCCTCCTCCCGGACGGCAGCCGCCTCGGCCGCCTCGACCATGTGGAGATGCCCGCCGGCCAGGAGGTCTGGGCCATCCGCACGGACGACGGCCGCGAGATCCTCTTCCCGGCCCGGCCAGACTTTATCCGCTCCTTCGACCTCAAGGCCCGGCAGGTCTGCATCGACCCGCCTGAGGGCCTTCTGGATGTGTATCTTGCCTGAACTTCCCGAAGTGGAAACCGTGGTGCGCACCCTTGCGCCGCATGTGACGGGCGCGCGCATCGCGGGCGCCGAAGTGCTGCGGGCATCGACCGTGCATCCCCTGAGTCTGCCGCTCGGGAGCCTCGCCGGCCTTGCCGTCACGGGCGTGCGCCGGCGCGGCAAGCTCATCCTCATGGATGTGGCACCCGGCTCCGGCCCTGTGCCCGTGAGTGCCGGCGCCGTCCCAACCGTCATCGCGGTGCACCTGCGCATGACCGGGCGCCTGCTGCCGCGCCCCGCCGGGAGCGCCCCGGGCCCCTATACCCGCTGGTACCTCGACCTTGAGGCGCCGGACGGCACGCCGCAGCGCCTGTTCTTTGATGATACCCGCGCCTTCGGCACCGTGTTCGCGGCAACGCCGGCCCTGCTGGAGCAATGGGACTTCTGGCGCAGCCTCGGCCCCGAACCGCTGGGGCTGGACGAGGCCGCCTTTGCCAGGCAGCTTCGCGGCCGCAGGACCGTCAAGGCGGCCCTGCTCGACCAGCGCGTGGTGGCCGGCATCGGCAACATCTATGCGGACGAGGCCCTGCACCGCGCCGGCATCGACCCGCGGCGCCCGGCGGGCGGGCTCGACGCGCGAGAGCGGCACGCCCTGCTTGGCGCGCTTCGGGACGTGCTCACCCTTGCCATCGCCCAGTGCGGCAGCTCCATCCGCGATTACCGCGACGCGGATGGCAATGCCGGCGCCTTCCAGAACAGCTTTGCGGTCTACGGGCGCGGCGGCGAACCCTGCCGGGCGTGCAGCCGGCCGCTCGCCCGTGTGCGCGTGGCCGGGCGCGCCACCGTGTATTGCCCGCACTGCCAGCGTTGAAGCCGGCGTTTCTCAAAGGCAGTCCCTCGCGGTAGTCACGCGCAGGGGCGCTTTTTGGGGTATTTCCACCCTGATCCTGCCATGTGTCCCGGTGTCGAGCAGCGGGATAGGGCGCTCGGCGAGCCACGCGCGCAGCCGTCGTCCCGGATAGCCCCAGCGGTTGCGGAAGCCGCAGCCGGCGAGCACCAGTTCCGGACCCACCGCTTCATGGAAAGCCGGGAGGAAACTGCGGTCGGAGCCGTGATGCGGCGCCACGAGGATGCGCGCGGAAAGGTCGGCGCCAGCCGTGAGCAGCCGCCGGAGCACGGCCGGCCCGGCATCGCCCGTGAACAGCACGAGGCCCTCGCCGTTGCGGGTGAGCCGGAGCACCAGCGAGGCATCGTTGCCTGACCAGAGGCCCGGCGTTGTTTCTCCGCCAGCCTCGTCTTCCGCGGCCATGCGCGGCGGGTGCAGCACTTCCAGCGCATAGCCCTCCCCCAGCACCACCGTGTCCCCGGCGGCGAGCGCCGCGGCCGGCGCCGCTTGCCGGGCATCGCGCCAGAGCTCGCGCCGTTCGCCTTTGGCGTCGCGGCCATTGTGGAAGAGCTGTTCCACCCGGAAATTGCGGAGCAGGTGGAAGAACCCGCCCACATGGTCGAGATCCGGGTGCGTGTTGATGACGGCATCGAGCCGCGGGGCGTCATTGGCCGTGAGGAGCGGGTCGAGCAGCGCCTTGCCCGTATCGAAGCCGGGCGACACGGCGCCGCCGCCGTCCACGAGGAGGCGTCCATGCCCGGGGAGCCGCAGGG
>CAMWVJ010000038.1 GCA_947177645.1 uncultured Desulfovibrio sp. | reverse complement strand
TATTTCCAAGGCCTATAAAAAACTTGCCCGCAAGTACCACCCGGACCTCAACCCCGGCAACAATGAATCCGAAGAAAAATTCAAGGAGATCAACGAGGCCTACGAAGTCCTCAAAGATCCCGAGAAGCGCAAGCTCTACGACCAGCTCGGCCCCGACTGGCAGAATGCCCAGCATTTCCAGCAGAACGGCCAGGGCTTCGAGAACATGCACTTCAACTTCAACGGCCAGGACATGGGCGGGGGAGACTTTTCGGACTTCTTCGAGACCCTCTTCGGCGGTGGCGGCGGCGCCCGCGCCAGCCGCGGGGGCAGCTCCTTCGGGCCCGACCCCTTCGGCGGCTTTTCGTCCCGCCCGCGCCGCGGCCGCGACGTGGAGGCGGAGCTGCCGCTCACCCTTGAGGAGGCCATGCGCGGCGGCAAGCGCAGCGTCACCCTCCAGATGCCCAAGGGCCCCAAGACACTCGAGGTCAACGTACCCGCCGGCATCCGCGACGGGGCCAAGCTGCGCCTCTCCGGCCAGGGCGACCCCTCGGCTTCCGGCGGCACGCCCGGCGACCTCTTCCTGCGCATCCGCTACGAGCCGCACCCGCGCTTCAAGGTCGATGGCGACAACATCCATTGCGATGTGGCCGTAGCACCGTGGGAGGCGGTGCTGGGCGCCAAGGTGCCCGTGCCCACGCTGGACGGCGAGGTGGAACTGAACATCCCCGCCGGGACGAGTTCCGGGCGCAAATTCCGCCTGCGCGGCAAGGGCCTGGGCGCCGCCACGAAGCGTGGCGACCTGCTCGTCAGGGTGATGATCCGCGTGCCCTCGGAGCTCACCAGCGAGCAAAAGGAACTCTGGGAGAAGCTGGCGGCAACCTCGACCTTCAAGGCGCGCGCCTGAGGCATTCGGCGTCAACGGCCGCGTCCCGCGTGAGCCGTATATCCCGAGGATGGAACCATGAGCATGACGAGAAAATCATCTTCCCTGCCGATGCCGTCAAAGGTGCTCGCCTGGGAGGAGTTTGTCGAAGTGACCGGCGTCACGCCGGAACATTTGCAGGAACTGCTTGCCCTGGGCTGGATTGAGACGCGTGTCAGCGCTTCCGAAGTCCAGATGTTCGAGGACGCGGACATCTACCGCGTGCGCAAGCTGGAACGCATTTGCGGCGATTTTGAGCTGCCCGTGGTGGGCGGCACCATCATCGTCGACCTGCTTGAGCGCATCGATCGCCTCGAGCGCATGGTGCGCGACCTGCACGGCCTGGAGGACTAAGCCCCTGCGGCGCAGGCTGCATGGGCGTTATACCAGATATGCCTGCCGCCCGGGCGCAGGGACGCGCCAGCGCGGACAGGGTGGGAGTTGTGTATGGATATCAACAAGTTTACGGAAAAAGCCCGTGAGGCCATCAGCGCGGCGCAGGCCATCGCTGTGGGCATGGGCCACCAGGAGACCGACTGCGAGCACCTGGCGCTCGCCCTGGTCCAGCAGGAAAAGGGCATCGTCAGCGCGGATCTTGAGCACATGGGCGTTCAGCCGCGCGCGCTCGCCGTGGCGCTGGAGACCTCGCTGCGCAAGCGGCCCTCGGTGTCCGGCGGCGGCATGGACCCCAACAAGATCAGCGTCACCCCGCGCCTGATGAAGGTCTTGGGCGAGGCGGAGAAAGACGCCCAGCGCCTGCAGGACGAATTCGTCAGCGTGGATACGCTCTTCTTGGCCCTCACCGATGTGGAGCCCACATCGCCCCTGGGCGAGGTCTTCAAGGAATACAAGATCACCCGCGCCACCTTCTCCAGGGCCATGGAAGAGGTGCGCGGCGGCGCGCGCGTGACGAGCGCCAACCCTGAAGACACCTTCGAGGCCCTGAGCAAGTATGCCCGCGACCTCGTGGAGGCGGCGCGCCAGGGCAAGATGGACCCGGTCATCGGGCGCGATTCCGAGATCCGCCGGGTCATCCGCATCCTCTCCCGGCGCACCAAGAACAACCCCGTGCTCATCGGCGAGCCCGGCGTGGGCAAGACGGCCATCGTTGAGGGCCTGGCCTTCCGCATCGTCAAGGGAGACGTGCCCGAGGGCCTGCGCGGCCGCAAGATCTATGCCCTCGACATGGGCGCGCTCATCGCCGGCGCCAAGTACCGCGGTGAATTTGAAGAACGCCTCAAGGCCGTGCTCAACGAGGTGGAGAAGAGCGAAGGGCAGATCATCCTCTTCATCGACGAGCTGCACACCATCGTGGGCGCCGGCAAGACCGAAGGCTCCATGGACGCGGGCAACCTGCTCAAGCCCATGCTGGCCCGCGGCGAGCTGCACTGCATCGGCGCCACCACGGTGGACGAATACCGCAAGTATATCGAGAAAGACCCGGCGCTCGAGCGCCGCTTCCAGCCCGTGCTCGTGGAAGAGCCCACGGTGGAGGACGCCATCTCCATCCTGCGCGGCCTGAAGGAGCGCTTCGAGGTGCACCACGGCGTGCGCATCAGCGACTCGGCCATCGTCGAGGCCGTGGTGCTCTCCAACCGCTATATCCCCGACCGCCAGCTCCCGGACAAGGCCATTGACCTCATCGACGAGGCCGCGGCCATGATCCGCACCGAGATCGACTCCCTCCCGGCGGACCTCGACGAGGTGAACCGCAAGGTCATGCAGCTCGAGATCGAGCGCGAGGCCCTGCGCCGCGAGACCGACAGCGCCTCGCGCGAGCGCCTTGAAAAGCTCGAGAACGAGCTTGAAGAGCTCCGCAAGGAGCAGGAGGCCATGCGCAAGCAGTGGGAGAGCGAGAAGGGCTCCATCGACAGCGTGCGCGAAATCAAGGAGCAGATCGAGCAGACCAAGCTCGCCATCGAGCAGGCCGAGCGCGCCTATGACCTCAACCGCGCCGCGGAGCTCAAGTATTCCAAGCTGCTTGAGCTCGAGAAGAAGCTCGCCGAAGTTTCCGGCGAAAAGAAGGACGGCGACGGCCCGCGCCTTCTGCGCGAGGAAGTGGGCCCCGACGATGTGGCCGAGATCGTGGCCAAGTGGACGGGCATCCCGGTGACGCGCCTGCTCGAATCCGAGCGCGAGAAGCTGCTCCGGCTCAATGAGCAGCTTCATGAGCGCGTGGTCGGGCAGGACGAGGCCGTCACCGCCGTGGCCGACGCCGTGCTGCGCGCGCGTGCCGGCCTTGCGGACCCGGCCCGGCCCACGGGCTCCTTCATCTTCCTCGGGCCCACGGGCGTGGGTAAGACGGAGCTCTCCAAGGCCCTCGCCGAGGCCCTCTTCGATACCGAAGACAACATGGTGCGCCTCGACATGAGCGAATATATGGAAAAGCATTCCGTGTCGCGCCTCATCGGGGCGCCTCCAGGATATGTGGGCTATGACGAGGGCGGCCAGCTCACCGAGGCCGTGCGCCGCAAGCCCTATTCCGTCATCCTGTTCGACGAAATCGAAAAGGCTCACCCGGATGTGTTCAACACGCTGCTCCAGCTTTTGGACGACGGGCGCCTCACCGACAGCCAGGGCAGGACGGTGGACTTCCGCAACTGCATCGTCATCATGACCTCCAATATCGGCTCCATGCACCTGCTTGACGGCATCGCCCTCGACGGCACCCTCAAGGAAGGCGCGCGGGAAAAGGTCATGGAAGATCTGCGCAACCACTTCCGGCCCGAATTCCTCAACCGCGTGGACGAGACCGTGGTCTTCCTGCCCTTGCGGCGCGACCAGATCGGCAAGATCGTGGAGTTCCAGCTCCGCCGCCTGCGCAAGCGGATGGAGGAGCGCAAGATCAAGATCCACATGAGCGACGAGGCGCGCGACTACATCGCCAACGCGGGCTATGACCCGGTCTACGGCGCGCGGCCGCTCAAGCGCTACATCCAGCAGGCCGTGGAGACCCCGCTCGCCCGGGAGATCATCAGCGGCAAGATCCACGACGGCGAGGAAGTGCACATCGAGGTCAAGGACGGCGAGCTGGCCTTTGAAGCCAAGCCGCACAAGGACTGACATGGACGCGGCCCCGCGGCCGCACGCCCTGAAATGCGAAGGCCCCCGGCAGTGCCGGGGGCTTTTGCGTTTGTGAAGGGGAAGGAATGGCCAGTGGTGCGGCTGCGGAGGGCGTTACGGGCTTCAGGCTTTGTCTTCCGCATCCCCGCGGGAGCCTTCGCGCCATTTGCGGTATTCTTCGCCCCAAGCGCCCATGGCATCGAGCACGGGCCGGAGAGACAGGCCGATCTTGCTCAACCGGTATTCAACGCTTATGGGGCTGGCGGGATGGACATCACGGATGATGATGCCGTCCTGGTCCAGGGAGCGCAGGGTCGTGCTCAACACCTTGTTGCTGATGCCGCCGAGACGTGCCTGCAATTCATTGAAGCGCATGGCACCCCCGGAAAGCTGCTGCAGGATGAGGAGCTTCCACTTGCTCCCGATCACGCTGACAGTCACCCCCACCGGGCATTTGGGCAAGTCATGCCGTTCGGCCATGGGCTGCTCCTCAATGAAGGCTGCGCGCGGCAACTACCTCGCGCAACCAGCTCAAGTATCGTGCCCATTTCTGCCGGGCGTGTCAAAACGATTACTGCGCAGTTACCTGGTGAGCGGCGCGCCATTCATTGCCATTTCTCCCGGGCGGCGGTAGAGCGGGTAAAAAATCTTTTTAGCCAAGGAGCAGGATATGGAAAAGCAGGTTGTGCTCATCGGGGCCAGCGGCTATGTGGGACGCGCGATATTGAACGAACTCCTCGAGCGCGGCTGGCACGTGAAGGCGCTGGTGCGCCATCCGCAAAACATCACTCTTAAAAATCCCGCGCTGAGCGTTGAAAAAGTGGATGTCAGCAATGAGCAGGCACTCGCGGCTGCCTTGAAGGGCTACCCCCTGGTGATCAGCGCGTATAATCCCGGCTGGACCAACCCTGATATTTATGAAGACACGCTCAAAAACTATACAAAGATCCTTGAGGCGGCCAAGGCCGCACATGTGCGCCGGCTCCTCATCGTGGGCGGCGCGGGCTCGCTCTTCGTGGCGCCCGGCCTGCGGCTGATGGACACCGGCAAGGTGCCGGAAGCTATCCTGCCCGGCGTGCGCTCGCTGGCCGAGTTTTATCTTGGCACGCTCATGCAGGAGGACGGCATCGACTGGGTGTTTTTCTCCCCGGCCGGCGTGCTCGGCAATGCGGACAGAACACCCGGAGTCCGCACCGGCAAGTACCGGCTCGGCAAGGACGACCTCGTCGTTGACGCGCAGGGCAACAGCTTTATATCTGTGGAAGATTACGCCAAGGCGATGGTGGATGAACTGGAAGAGGGCGCCCATCACAAGGAGCGCTTCACCATCGGCTACTAGCCGCATAACCGGGGCTTTCTGAGGTGGCACGTCTTCAGAAGCCCCGCAAAACTCCCGGCACCATGTCCAAGACTCACGAGGAACAGGCCGCGCGGCTGGACAGGCTCATCGGGCTTTTGGACGGCCGCGTGGCTCCCCCGCCGGATGTGCCCGGCAAGCAAACGCTGCTGCGCGCCCTCATGAACCTGCATTCGGGGGAGGGGCTGCCCGCGGAGTTTTTTGCGTTGCAGGATGAGGAACTGGCTTGCCAGAAGCGCTGCCGGGGCGTCGTGGAGCTCTCGCAGATCCCGCCCTCGCCTGTGTTTCCCCATCTGCGCCTGTGGCGGGGCGACATCACCCGCCTTGCGGCCGACGCCATCGTCAATGCGGCCAACAGTCAGCTTCTTGGCTGCTTCCATCCCCTGCACAACTGCATCGACAATAGCATCCACTCCCGCGCCGGCCTTCAGTTGCGTGCGGAATGCAGAAAGCTCATGCAGGCACAGGGGCACGAGGAGCCCGTGGGGAGCGCGAAGATCACTCCGGCCTACAACCTGCCGGCCCGATGGGTCATCCACACCGTCGGCCCCATTGTGGATGGGGACGCGCCCACGCCGCGGCAATGCCGCGAGCTCGCGGCCTGTTATACCTCGTGCCTCGACCTTGCGCGGCATTATGGCCTTGAGTCGCTGGCCTTCTGCTGCATCTCGACAGGCGTTTTCCATTTTCCGAACGCGCTGGCGGCCCGCATCGCGGTGGAAACGGTGCGCGAGGCCCTGAGCCGTGCCCCGTTCGCCACCGTGATTTTTGATGTCTTCACCAACGAGGACGAGCAGCTGTACAGAAAATTGCTGGGGTATTGAATGGACGCGCTCCAAAGGGTCTCAGCCGCGCTTGCCAAGGCGCCGGCCGTGCTCATCGGCGGGGGCGCGGGCCTCTCTGCGGCCGCGGGCATCGACTATTCCGGGGAGGCGTTCCGGCGCGCCTTTGCGGACTATATCGCCCGCTACGGCTTCAGCGACCTCTATTCTTCGGGCTTTTACCCCTTCCCCACGGAAGAAGAGCGCTGGGCCTACTGGGCGCGGCATATCGAATATACGGCGCTCGGGCGCCCCGCCATGCCGCTCTATCGTCGGCTGCTCCGGCTTGTGGAAGACAAGGAGTATTTCGTCATCACCACCAATGTGGACGCCCAGTTCGAGAAGGCGGGCTTTGCCATGGACCGCCTCTTCGCAGTACAGGGCGATTACCGGGAGATGCAGTGCGCCCGGGCCTGCCATCAAAAGGTCTATTCCAACATCGAAGCGGCGCAAAAAATCCTGGCGGCCGCGCATGACCTGACCATCCCGCCGGAATACGTGCCGCGCTGCCCGGTCTGCGGCGGGAAAATGGAGATGCATCTGCGGGTGGACAGGCATTTTATCGAAGATGCAGCCTGGCACCGGGCGGCGCAGCGCTATGCGGCGTTTTTGCACACCTATGGCAGGGGGAACATCGTCCTTCTGGAAATGGGCGTGGGCTTCAACACGCCGACCATCATCCGTTTCCCCTTTGAAGAGCTGACCATGGCCGATCCGCAGGCCCTTTTGGTGCGCATGAACACGGAACCGGCGCCGCCGCGATTGCCCATCCAGGCTCGCACCGTCAACATCGAGGCGCCGATGCCCGAAGTTGTGGACGCTCTTCTGGCGGCAAAGCAGGAAAACGCCGCCACCTGAGCGGGTGTTTGCCACGCCCGGCTTTGGGGAGCCGCAGGGGGATTCATTCCAGAAGAGCACCGTGCAAAGGCTGTTCGCGCATGAAAAAGGGTGTTGTGCTGTTTATGACAACAAAACACCCTTTGGCAAAGTCTTTTCCCCCGATGCGGGGCGCCCGGAGCGGGCCTTTCAGAAGCGGCAGAGTTGGGCGGCCGGGATGATGGCGAACTTGTGGCGGCTCAAAATCTCCACCGCCTCGTCCACCTTGTCGAAGCGGAAGATCATGACCGCCCGGCCGTGCTCCCGCTGGATGAAGGCATACATGTATTCCACATTGATGCCGTTCTTTGAGACGAGCTGAAGCACGCTGTCGAGGCCGCCGGGCTCGTCCGGCACTTCCACGGCCACAACGCTCGTGCGCCCGAGCGTGAAGCCCTTTTCCTTGAGGACTTCCTTTGCCTTCTCATGGTCGCAGACGATCATCCGCAGGATGCCGAAATCCGAGGTATCGGCCAGCGACAGCGCGCGGATGTTGATGCCGGCCTCGGCCAGGGTGTGGATGACCTCGGCGAGGCGCCCGGCGCGGTTCTCAAGAAAAACAGACAGTTGCTCGGCCTTCATGGCGCGTCCTTTCAGGGCTTGCGGGTTCAGGCCTTGTGACTGTCGTCGTGGCCGGCGGGGCTTTTCTTTTCCTGTGCGGTGATGTCGATCTCATCGGGCTCAGACGAGGCACGGCGGAAATTCCTGATGGCCCGGCCCAGTCCGCCGCCGATTTCGGGCAGCTTCTTGGCGCCGAAAATCAGGAGCACGATGAGCAGGATGAGCAGGATCTGGTTGGGGCCGATGCTGAACATGCGGAAGCCTCCGGCGGTGTTTGCGGTATGGGGCCAGCCTTCCACAAAGCATACGGGGTCAGCGGGCCGAGGTCAAGGTGCCCTTGCGCGGCGGACGGCTTTTGGCGCGGCCCGCGGGCGTGGCCGTGGCAACGCGCGTGCCCGCGAGAGCGGCCTGAACTTTTTTCGGGTCACGGGGGGCGCTGAAGCCGGCCTCAAGCATCTGGCGCGCCGCGGCGTCCCGCTGCTCCTTGTTGCCCGCGCCGAGCACCACGGCGAGGAGCCGCGTCTTGCCGCGTTGTGCCGTGACCACGAGATTGTAGCCCGAGGCCACCGTCCAGCCGGTCTTGAGCCCGTTGACCCCGTTCATGGTGCCGAGCAGGGCATTGGTGTTGCGCAGGGGGAGGCCCCGGTGCAGGAAGTTGCGCATGCCGTGGAAGCGCATGGCCGAAGGATGCGCCTTGAGGTAGGCCAGGCAGAGCCGCATCATGTCGCGGGCGCTGGTTTTTTGCCCTGCGGCGGGGAGGCCGGTGGGATTTTTGAAGGTGGTGCGGCTGAGCCCGAGGCTGCGCGCCCGGCCATTCATCTGGCGCACGAAGCTGCGCGTATCGCCGCCAACG
>CAMWVJ010000037.1 GCA_947177645.1 uncultured Desulfovibrio sp. | reverse complement strand
GTGCTGGACGCCACGGTGCGCCGCAACGCCTTCGGCCGGCAGGTGGACAGCTTCGAGGCGGATCTCGCCATCCCCGCGCTCGGGCCCGAGCCCATGCCCGCGGTCTTCATCCGCGCGCCGGTCATCCTTGCCACCGGCCCCGGGGTGGAAGTGCTCGCCCGCGTGGAAATGGACGGCGCGGACCGCGCCGTGGCCGTGCGCGAGGGGCGCATCCTCGCCACCTCCTTCCACCCGGAGCTCACGCCGGACACGCGCTTCCACCGCTATTTTCTCGACATCTGCGAGGGCGCGGCCTAGCGCCCCCTTGCCGCTTCCGATACAAAAAGGCTGCCGGGCGTGAAAACACGGCAGCCTTTTTGTTTTGAGAGGGCACCCCGAAAGACCCGGCGCCCGAAAATCCCCCTACCGGGGCGCCTCGCCGAGCCAGAGTTCCAGCTCCTTGCGGCGCGACGCGGCCGTTTCGAGGTGGTGCGCCAGCTTTTGGCGGCTCTCCGGCGTGCCCATCTGGCGCGCGCCGGTGGGGCAATACTTGGCGCAGGCCGCGCACACGATGCACGTTTCCGTATCCGTGGCCGCCAAGTCGTCCGCGGGGATGGCGCGGGCCGGGCATACGCTCACGCACTGGCCGCAGGCCACGCATTTTTCCCTGTCCGTGACGGGGAAGAGGCTCGCGCCTTTGGGCAGCTTCCATTCCGGGTACGCCCCGGGAGCCTTCTCAAGCAGCGCCCCGGCCCGCATGGCCTCCGCGATGCGGACGCCGAAGGCCGCCAGTTTTTCCCGGTCTTCCGCATCCGGGCGCCCGGCGGCCACCTGCGGCGCGAGGGGGTGCTGCGCAATAGCGGCCACGGCCGCGGCCGGCCTGAAGCCCCTGTTCACGGCCGCGGCGAAGAGGTCGAGCAGGGCGCCTTCAAATTCGCGGTTGCCGTAGACGGCAACAAGGGCGCAGCGGGCGCCGTTGCCCTCGATGTGTCGGAATACCATGTCGATGTTTCGCGGCATCCTGCCGCCGTAGACCGGGAAGGCGAGGAACACGAGATCGTCGGGCCTGCAGGCGATGGTGGCCTCTTGCATGCCGGCGCGGGTGCAGTCCTGCACGAGGAGTTCGGCGTCCACGTCGCGGGCGAGAGCGCGGTTGACCTCGGCGGTGCCCCCGCAGGGGCTGAAGGTAAGAAGGCGGAGCGTGGGGCGGCGCATGGCTTCTCCGGCGTTTGTGATGGAGGCGCGGGCGCCCTTTCTACGGCGCCGCCGGGGGCACGGCTTCCTCGTCCGTCACCTCGAGCTTGAAGATGACAGGGCGGATGCCGTCGTTGCAACTGCAAATGGCCGTGCCCGGGGTCTTCATCCAGTCCCCGTAGTACCACAGCTTTTCGGGCGCGCCGTGGGCCAGCGCGAAGGCATACTGGTAGATGGCCTTCCACGCCTCGTCGCAGAGGCCCGCGGGCTTGGCGTAGTCGCCATAGAACACCTCGCCGGGCCGGTGCATGGGGCAGGGGCCGAGGCCGGCCACGCCGTATTCCCTGGCGAGGTCGTCCTGGAACGTGGTCTTGAGCACCGTGATCTTGACCTTTTTCATGGTTTGACCGCTTTTGCTGAGGTTTGTTCTACAGGCAGGAGAGAAAAATTCCTTAATACCGTCTGGAGCGAAGCGAAAGACGGGTGCTGGTGCCGGAAGAATCCTAAAAAATAAGATTTTTTGCTGCTGGCAAGGAAGACAAAAATTTCCGAAGGGAGTGTACTTGAGTACTCGACCGAGGAAATTTTTTTCTGACGCAGGCAGCACAAAAAAGGCTGTTTTTGACGGATAATTTCGGCATTACGGATGCAGCACAAGCGCACCACCAACGCGAGAACGTAGCGATACCCATGCTGCACTGCCGGAGCGCCACGCCCTCAGCTCTCCATTTCGCGGCCGCGCTTCTGCGCGGCAAGCACCGCGTCCACGAGCAGGCCAGAAAGCCCCGCCCGGTCGAGCACATTGACGCCCGCGATGGTGAGTCCCCCCGGGGAGCAGACATCGTCGCGCAACTGGATGAGCGGCGTCGCTTCCGCCTCGGCCAGCGCCGCGCAGCCGGCAAAGAGCGCGTCCACCATGCGCCGCGACGCATCCTGCGGAAAGCCCAGGGTGATGCCCGCCTGCACGAGGCCCTGCATCATGGCGAACACATAGGCCGGCCCGGCGCCGATGAGCGCGGAAAAATCGGTAAACTTGCCTTCGGCGAGCTCGAGGCAGACGCCCATCTGCCCGAAAAGCGCCAGCACCGGCGCCCGCCATTCCTCGGCGTCGGCCCTGAAGCAGAAGGCGAAGACGCCCTTGCCCACGAGGGCCGTGGTGGTGGGCATGCAGCGGGCCACGTCCACGCCCTGGTCCACCTCGGCCGCGAGCCGCGCGAGGCTCACGCCCGCAGCGATGGAGAGCACCAGCGTCCCGGGCCGGATATGCCCGCGCGCCGCCGCCAGTACCTCGGCCACCTGGTAGGGCTTGACCGCGATGAGGAGCAGGTCCGCCTGTTCCGCCGTGGCCGCGATGCCGGGCATGGCCTCGACGCCGAGCGCCTTGAAGGGCTCGAGCTTTTCCGGGCTGCGGTTGTACGCGCAAAGCGAAAGCTCCGGCAGCTTCAGGGCCGCGAGCCGGGAGAGCAGGGCGCCCCCCATGCGGCCGCTGCCGATGCAGCCGATGCGCAGTTTCCCGCCAAGATGCGCCGGCAAAAGGCCGCTCAGGCTCGTCATGCCGTCCCCCTACTTCGCAGGCGCGGCCTTGGCCTGCGTATCGGCCTTGGCCTGCGGCTTCTGCAATTCCTGGAGGCGCGGCAGGCTCTTGACCATTTGCAGCCCCATGCGCAGCTGGTTGTCGCGGGCGAGCTGTTCCTTGCCCTCGTCCTTGGCCGCCTTGCCCTTGGCGGGCTTGCCCTTGCTGTTTTCAAGGTGGCGGTTGAGGTCCTGCTCGCGCAGGAGGAGGCGGGGATTGTCCTTGTCTTCGGCGTGCGGCGGCTCGAAGACCACCTCGAAGTCCGGCACGATGCCCTCGGCCTGGATGGAGCTGCCGTTGGGCGTGTAGTAGAGCGCCACCGTGAGCTTGAGGCCCGAGCCGTCGGCCAGCGGGATGATGTTCTGCACCGAGCCCTTGCCGAAGGAGCGCTCGCCGAGGATGGGCGCGCGCTTCTGGTCGCGCAGGGCGCCGGCCACGATCTCCGAGGCCGAGGCCGAGCCCGCGTTGACGAGCACCACCATGGGCACGTCGATGTCGTCGGCCTGCCTGCGCGCGGAATAGGTGCGCTGGGCGCCGTCGTCGCGGCCCTTGATGGACACGATGGTGCCGTTGTCAAGGAAGGTGTCGGACACGCTCACGGCCTGGTCGAGCAGGCCGCCCGGGTTGTTGCGCAAATCGAGCACGATGCCCTTGATGCCGCCAGCGGCCTTGCTTTCCTTCTGGGCCTGCTTGAGCGCCTCCTTGAGCTCCTCGGTGGTGCGCTCGGAAAAGCGGGTGAGGCGCACCCAGTAATAGCCGTCCTCGAGCTGCTTGGACTTGACGCTGATGAGCGGGATGGCGTCGCGCGTGATGCGCACGGTCTGCGGGGTCTTGGCATTGCTGTGCAGGATGGTCAGCTCCACCTCGCTGCCCTTGGCGCCGCGGATGCGCGAGACGACCTCCTGCAGCGAAAGCTCCTGCGCGGGCTGGCCGTCGATGGAGAGGATCACGTCCCCCGGCTGGAGCCCGGCGCGGAAGGCCGGGGTGTCCTCGATGGGCGTGACCACGATGACCTGGCCGTTCTCCAGCGAGATCTCGATGCCCACGCCGAAGAATTCGCCGGAGGTGGTCTCCTGCATTTCCTTGTATTCGTCGGAGGTCATGAAGGTGGAGTGCGGGTCCAGCCCCTGGAGCATGCCCTTGAGGGCGCCGTTGATGAGCTCGGACTGGGTCACGTCCTTGACGTAGTTGCGCTCCACGAGGTCGAGCACCTGGCTGAAGCGGCGCGCGGCGTCATACTTGTTGAGCTTTTCCCTGGCCTGGTCGCGGGCCTGTTCTTTCTGGGTCTTGGCCGCGTCCTTGCCGGTCTGGGGGGCCGCGGCGTCGGGTCCGGGCGCGGCCTGGGCGCCGCAGCCGCAAAGGAGGAGCAGGAACACGAGAAGGCAGGTGGGGGCGAAAACGCGCATGGTTGCCTCGTTGGTCTGGCGTCGGCCTGTGCCGGCAGGGCACGGAAATGCGGCGCTGATAGTGCCGCTTTTCGGGGGAAAAGGCAATGCCGCAACGGCCGGAAATGGCCGCAAAACGCGGCCCGGGCGCGCGGCGCCGCGGATGGAACAAGCTAAGGCCCATCCCGGCGGCGTCAAGGGCGCTCACGTCCACCCCGGAACGGCGCCCTGCCGGCATTTTCGGCCTTTTCGCTTGCCAGCATCCGCAGAATGGCGTAAGCGGAAGCAAAGCATCTCTGGCCTTGCGGGCGGGCCGTCATTCCAGCAAAGGATCGCCATGCCGCTGTCGCGTCTTTTCCGTCATTGCCGTTTTTCGCGCCCCGGGCGCGCCCTCATCCTCCTGCTCTTTTTGCTGGCGCCCCAAGCCGTCCCTGCCGCGCCGCAGGTGCTCCCGGCGAGCCCCGTCGGAGTGTGCTCGGCCATGGTCTATGACCTCGACCACGACGCCATCCTCTTCGAGCAGAACGCGGACGAGCCCATCCCCCCGGCATCGCTCACCAAGATCCTCTCCATGTATCTCGCGCTCGACCACATCAGCGAGGGCCGCGCCAATGCCGACACGCCCGTCACCGTGAGCCCGGCTGCGGCGGCCACGGGGGGCTCGCGGATGGGCCTCTCGCGCAACGAGACCGTCCCGCTGGGGCGGCTTTTGCTCGGCATGGCTGTTTCCTCGGGCAATGACGCGAGCCACGCGGTGGCCGAATTCGTGGGCGGCTCGGTGCCGGCTTTCGTGAACATGATGAATGTCCGCGCGCGCGAGCTTGGCATGAACGACAGCCTCTTTCTCAACCCGCACGGGCTGCCTGCGGCCGGGCAACGCACCACGGCGCGCGACATGCTGACGCTGGCGCGGGCCTACCTGAAAAGCCACCCGGACGCGCTCGAGCTGCACAATACGCGCCTCCTTACCCATGCCGGCCAGACCACATGGAACAAGAACCCGCTGCTCGGGCAGTATCCCGGCGCGGACGGCCTCAAGACCGGCTGGATCCGGGCCTCGGGCTACAATATGGTGTTCACGGCCAGCAAGAACGGCCGGCGGCTTTTGGCGGTCATCATGGGCGCGCCCGACATGTATGTGCGCGGCGCCGAGGCCTGCCGCCTTTTGGACGCGGGCTTCCTCGTCTGCGAAAACCAGGCCGTCTCCGTGACAGCGGCGCTGGACGGGCTCCCCGTGGACGCGAGGCGCATCGACGTGCGCAAGACCGCGCGCGACGCCGGCCTGCTCCGGCCGCACCGCGCCTATGCCCGGGCGCCCAGACCCTCCAAAGACCGGGAATTCAGCCTTTTGGGCAACTACGCCCAGGGGCGCCATGCCGCCAGGGCGAAGGCGGCCTACAGCAAGAAGCCCCAGGGCCGGGTCACCGCCTCGAGGGGGACGGCCAGGGCCGCGGGCGCCAAGGCCACCGCGGGCAAAAAGGCCGTGGACATGCGCACGGCCAAGCGCAAGGCTACCCTGCGCAAGCATGAGCCTGGCAAGGGCGCGGGGCACGCGGCCCGGGGCGGGCGCACGCGGGGGCGCTCCGGTTAGGATTTGCGCAAGCTGCGGCGCGGATTGCCATTTGCGCCAAGATGGGCTAAACAGTCTCTCCACTGGCGGCGCTCCCGCCAGCGGCCGGAGGGGTAGCGAAGCGGCCGTAACGCGCTCGACTCGAAATCGAGTTATCGGTGAGTAACCGGTACGTGGGTTCGAATCCCACCCCCTCCGCCACAGGAAGTTTTGCAGGCTCCCGGCCGGTCGCAGCCGGGGGCCTTTTTCATCAGCGCGGGGCGCCCGTGGCATGCCGGGGCCGGCCGCGCGGGAGGGCGTATGGAAGTCTGCATCGGTGAAGTGCGGGGCAAGCCCGTCATGCTGGAGGTGCGCGACGGCATCGTTTCCATCGACGGCGTGGCCGAGCCCATCAAGAACCTCGACGAGGAAGAGCTCAGGCAATTTCAGGAAAGCCTCGACGCGCTGCCCAAAAACGACGAGGAGGGCTATAAGGCGCTCGTCAACGCGCGGCGCGCGGCCTTTCTCTCCTCCCTGCTCGGCAAGGCGGTGGGCGACGAATGTGTGGGCAAGCTCACCGACATCCTCGACCATGTGCACTACGAGGTGCTGAAATACCTGGGCGAGACCGGCGAGGAGGCCTAGCCCGGAAACGGCGCAAAGTTACCCCGGGCCGGCGCTTCTTGACAGCGGAGAGCCCGCGCCGTAAGGAACTGCGGGGCCTATAGCTCAGTTGGTAGAGCCTCCGGCTCATAACCGGCAAGTCCCAGGTTCGAGTCCTGGTGGGCCCACCATTTCTTGGAACAGCGAAGTCCCGCAAGGTGCAAAAAGCCTTGCGGGACTTCGGTTTTTCTTGGATACAACATCCAATAAGGTCGTTTCAAGTCGCTTGACATCCACCACTTTTGGGGGCAAGTCTGGGGGCAACAGAAACCGGAGCCGGAGTGTTGCCCCCATGCCCCTAACCGATACCTCGATACGGGCGGCCAAGCCGCAAGGCAAGACCATCAAGATGTTCGATGGTGGCGGCCTCTACTTGGAACTTGCCCCCAGCGGCGGGAAATGGTGGCGGTTGAAATATCGTGTGGAGGGCAAGGAAAAGCGCATTTCCCTTGGCACCTATCCCACCATCGGCCTGAAAGAAGCCCGACTGCGGCGCGATGAAGCCAAGAAGCTGCTGGCAAACGGCATCGACCCCAGCGCCCAGCGGCAGGCCACCAAGGCTAGTATCCAGAGCCGGCAGGCGGACTCCTTTGAAACGGTCAGCCGTGAGTGGTTCGACAAGCATGTGAGCCAGCTTGCGCCGAGCTACGGGAAAAAAGTCCGCGCGCTGTTTGAAAAAAAGGTTTTCCCCGTTTTTGGCGGCAAGCACATTGCCGAGGTCGAACCGGCCGATATTCTTAAGGCGGCGCGTCATGTGGAGGAAAGCGGGGCCGTGGAAACCGCGCACAGGCTCGTGCAGTTGTGCGGCCAGCTCCTGCGCTACGGCATCGCCACCGGGCGTTGCAAGTATGACATCACCCAAGGGCTGCATGGCGCGCTTCCGAAAGTGAGCGTCCGGCACATGGCGACCATTACCGACAGAAAGCGCATCGGCGAGCTTCTCCGCGCCATTGACGCCTATGGTGGTTTTTTGCCCGTCAAGTCCGCGCTCCGGCTGGCGCCGCTCCTTTTTGTGCGGCCCGGAGAGCTGCGCTCGGCCGAGTGGTCGGAAATAGATTTTGAAAACGCGGAATGGCGCATCCCGGCTGCAAAGATGAAGATGAAGCACCGCCACATCGTGCCGCTGGCGCGTCAGAGCCTGGCCATCCTCAACGAGCTTTCCGTCTATACGGGGCACGGACGCTTCCTCTTCCCTTCCATGCGGACTGACACCAAGCCCATCGCACTGGAGTCCTTGTTGGTGGCCCTGCGCGCCATGGGCTTCGGCAAGGAGGAGATCGTGCCCCACGGCTTTCGGAGCATGGCCTCAACCCTGCTCAATGAACTCGGCTATAACCGGGATTGGATAGAACGCCAGCTTGCCCACGGCGAAAGAAACCACGTCCGCGCGGCGTATAATCACGCCGAGTTCCTGCCTGAGCGGCGCCGCATGATGGGGGAGTGGGCCGACTTTTTGGACCAGTTACGGGGTAAATAAGGGAATTTGCTTCTTCCGCCCATCACCTCCCGCACTTTGCCGGAAGCGGCCATTCTGTCAAGGCCAAGCCCTTCGGGGCGCTGACGCGCGCCTTGACATTCATGACCGTACTTCCGGCATAAAATCCATGCGGGCGATGGGCGGGAACGTCTCCGACGGGGGCTCCGGCCATGAACACTCCACGAAATGCAAAAGGCGGAGCGGTGGCATCTGCGCCCGGCTAAAACACACCGCTTCAAAAACTGTTCCTCCCTGTTTTTCATCTCGACTCCCCCCCTTCACAAAATGCGGGCGAGTGATTTCAGCTCGCCAAGCATCAAGTTTAATCCCATCAGCTTGATAGCTTCTTAAGACCGCTCTCATACCTTTTCCCCTGTCATCATCCTTGCCCTTGCAAGGAAACGGTGCCTCTTAATCTTGCCGAAGGCATGGCGTTCCTCTGCGGCCGTCGTCCAGCAAAACATAATATCGTGCATTTGTTTTTTTCGCTGGTCATCCGCTGGTTTCCATGAGTATGCTTGCGCAAAATTTTGGAAGAGGAGTCGTTTTATGCCGAGCGGGAAATTTCGTTTTGTGAAGGCAGTAAGAATTTACAGGTTGGTAGCTGGCTGCCACCAGCCACTTCAACCTGC
>CAMWVJ010000036.1 GCA_947177645.1 uncultured Desulfovibrio sp. | reverse complement strand
TCCCATGAGTGACCCAAGCGAAATGTGGCGTTGCCAGACGGTGAATTGCGGCTACATCTATGACCCGGCCAAGGGCGACCGCCGCCACAAGATCCCCGCCGGCACCAAGTTTGAAGACCTGCCCGAAGACTGGCGCTGCCCTGTCTGCGGCGCGGGCAAGAAAGCCTTTCGCCGCCTCACTGACGAAGCGTAGGCGCCCCTCATAACGGTCCGACACCCGCTCCCGGTACGTCCCGGGAGCGGGGATTCTCTTTTTTGTCCTTCCCCTACGACCGATAATCGGCGTTGAGGCTCACATACTCGTGTCCCAGATCCGAGGCCTGGAGGCTGTAGCAGCCCGGGCCCGACCCGAGGATGATGTCCACATCCACGTCCTTGGCCTTGAGCTTTTCGGCGAGCTCGGCCTCCAGTTCCTCGTTGACCGGCTGCCCCTTGCGGAAGCGCTCGATGCCGCAGAGGAAGAGGCTCACCTTGTCCGGGTCGAAGTCGGCGCCGCTGTAGCCCACGGCCGTAACGATGCGGCCCCAGTTGGCGTCCCCGCCGTAAATGGCCGTCTTGACGAGCTGCGAGTGCCCCACGCTGCGCGCCACGAGCTCGGCCTCGTCATCGTTGGCCGCGCCGCTCACCTTGATGTGGATGACCTTGGAGGCGCCCTCGCCGTCCGCCACCAGCATGTGCGCCACCGTGTCGAGGATGGCGGTGAGCGCGTCCTCCAGCGCCTTTTCGTCCCCGGCGTTCATGGCCGCCACGCCCGAGGCGCAGTTGGCGAGCCCGAGAATGGTGTCATTGGTGGAGGTGTCGCCGTCCACGCTCACCCGGTTGAAGGTGGCGTTCACGGCGCGGCGGAACATCTCCTGCCAGGAGGCGCGCTCCACGCAGGCGTCGGTGAGCGCCACGCAGAGCATGGTCGCCATGTTGGGGCAAATCATGCCCGCGCCCTTGGCCATGACCGTGAGGCGCACGAGGCCCCCGGTGAGGCTCACCTCGCGCATGGCGAACTTGGGGAAGGCGTCGGTGGTCATGAAGGCGCGCGTGAAGCCCTCGGCGTCGCGGCTGCCCAGGCTCGCCGCCAGGGCAGGGATGGCCGCGCGCCACTTGTCCATTTTCAGGTGCGCGCCCACAACGCCCGTGGAGACGGGCAGCACTTCGTCCGGCTCGAGCCCCAGAGCCTCGGCCGTGAGGCGCTGCGTCTCGCGGCAATTGGCAAGGCCCTCGTCACCGGTGCAGGCATTGGCCTGCCCGGAATTGGCCACCACGGCGCGCACCTCGCGGCCGCTGGCCAAAATCTCCTGGCAGACGCGCACAGGCGCGGCCCTGAAGAGGTTTTTCGTGAACATGGCCGCCAGCACACAGGGCCTGTCGGACACGATGAGGCCGAGGTCGTCCCGGCCGGCCTTGCGGAAACAGGCTTCGGCCGCCCCGGCCCGAAAGCCTTTGGGAAGATCGTCGATCATGGTCGCTCCTTGTCGCGGGCGCGCTTCAACTTTTTAGCTAAAATTCCAGGCTCCCGGGCGTGCGCGGGAAGGGGATGACATCGCGGATATTGCTGATGCCGGTCAGGAACATGAGCAGCCGCTCGAAGCCCATGCCGAAGCCCGCGTGCGGCACGCTGCCATAGCGGCGCAGGTCGAGATACCACCAGTAGTCTTCCGGTTTCTGGCCGAGCTCGGCCATGCGCGCCGTAAGCACGTCGAGCCTTTCCTCGCGCTGCGAGCCGCCGATGAGCTCGCCGATGCGCGGCACCAGCATGTCCATGGCCGCCACGGTCTCGCCGTCGTCATTGGCGCGCATGTAGAAGGCCTTGATCTCGCGCGGGTAGTCATAAACGATGACCGGCCGCTGGAAATGCGTTTCCGCAAGGTAGCGCTCGTGCTCGGTCTGGAGGTCGATGCCGAAGCTCACCGGGAAGGCGAAATTCGCGTCGGCCTCTTCCAGGATGCGCACGGCCTCAGCATAGGGGATGCGCGCGAAGGGCTGGCGCAGGATGCCGCGCAGGCGCTCCAGAAGGCCCGGCTCCACGAACTTGTCAAAAAGCGCCACATCCGCCTCGCAGCGGTCGAGCACATGCTGCACCACATGTCTTGTCAGGCCCTCGCCCAGCTCCATGAGGTCGTCGAGGTCGGCAAAGGCCATTTCCGGCTCGATCATCCAGAATTCCGCGGCGTGGCGCGGCGTGTTGGAATTTTCGGCGCGGAAGGTGGGGCCGAAGCTGTAGACGCGGCCGAGCCCCAGGGCCAGGGCCTCGGCCTCGAGCTGGCCCGAGACCGTGAGGCTCGCCTGGCGCGTGAAGAAATCCTCGCCCTGCTGGCCCGGGGCGAGCGTGGTCACGCGGAACATCTCGCCCGCGCCTTCGCAGTCCGAACCCGTGAGCACCGGCGTGTGCACCCACGCGAAGCGGCGCGAGCGGAAAAACTCGTGCACCGCATAGCCGGCCTCGGAGCGGATGCGGAAGGCCGCGCCATACTTGTTGGTGCGCGCCCGAAGGTGGGCGATGCCGCGCAAAAATTCGTCCGAATGGCGCTTTTTCTGGAGCGGGAAGGTCTCGGGATCTGCCAGGCCGAAGACTTCCACGCTTTCCGCCCGCAGTTCCCACTTCTGGCCCTTGCCCGGCGAGGCCACGAGCGCCCCGCGCACGCAGAGCGCCGCCCCCGTGGACGCCTCGCCCAGCGCCGCATGCGCCGGAGTCCCGTCATCCACGATGCACTGGAGGTTGGCGAGGCAGGAGCCGTCATTCAGCTCCACGAACGAAAAGCCCTTGGCGTCGCGCCGGGTGCGCACCCAGCCGCAGACGGTCACGGCGTCGGCCGGTTTTTCGGCCTTGAGAACATCGACGATAAGAGTGCGCTGCATGGGGCACCTCCGGCGCGCATGCGCCTTTCCGCTCACGAAAAAAAGCAGCATAGCCTTTTCGGGGCCGCTGCTCAAGCCATGCGGGGCTGGCCGGGGCGCCCGCCTGCCCCGTGTGCTGCGCCTGGGCCACCCGCGGCCGGGATGCGCAGGCCGTTCCGTCCCTCTTCCGCGCCGAAAGCCAAGAAAAAGGGGGGCCGAAGCCCCCCTGATGCTTTCAGTCGTTGCGGCAAGCGGCTATTCGTCGCCTTCCCACTTGATGAAGCCGGGCTGCACGTTGCTCATGGCGTTGACGATGAGCTCCACGAGGCCGCCGTAGGCAAAGCTGTTCTTGGAGTACAGGTCATTGTGCTCCAGAAGCTCGCGGATCTGGCCCTTGCAGTTGGAGCACGGGGCGCAGATATACTTCTTGGTCTCGGGGCCGAGGCATTCCTTGAAGGCCTCGCCGATCTGCCACAGCTTTTTGCGGCCGGAGATGTTGCCGCGCCATTCGGCGATATTGTGGCGGGTCATGATGGCGAAGCCGGAGCCGCCGCCGCAGCAGTAGTTGTGCACGCCGTGGCAGGGCATTTCGCGGAACTTGGGCGCGATCTTGTGCAGGATGTCGCGCTGCGGCTTGACGATGCCCATGAGGCGCACCACGTTGCAGGGGTCGTGCAGGGTCACGGGGAAGTCGTTGCGCGACGGATCGAGCTTGAGGCGCCCGGAGAGGATGATGTCGCGCAGGGTGACGTAGCAGCTTTCGCGCGGCACCTGATACTCAAAGGGGATGACGCGGTCGGCCAGCACGGTCATGGCCTTGTTGGCGTGGCCGCATTCGCCCACCACCACCTTCTTGACGCCCAGTTCCTTGGCGGCGAGCATGTGGTCGAGCGCGATGCGGGCGAGCTGCGCGTCGTCATAGAAGACGCCGTAGTTCACGCCGTCATAGGCCACAGCCTTGCTGGAGAGCGTCCAGGAAAGGCCGGCCTCCTGGAAGATGAGCGAGAAGGCGGCGATGTTTTCGGGCCAGGCCATGATCTCGCCGGCATTGTGCAGCAGCATGATGTCCGCGCCCTTCACGTCGAAGGGGGTGGTGATGCCGACGCCCGTGATCTCGGAATAATCCTCGTCGATGAACTCCACGTTCTCGCGCACGACCTCGGGGGTCATGCCCGTGGAGGAGCCCACCTTGAGCTGGTTCATGGTGCCCTTTTCGTGCAGCTCGCGCGGGTGGATGCCCAGTTCCTGGCTGAAGAGCTTGCGGATCTCGCGGGCGATGAGGCCGTTATCCACGCCGATGGGGCACGTCTGCGCGCAGCGGCGGCAGACATTGCAGCGGTAGGCGAGCTCGCCCAGGCGCGCCACGGTCTTCCAGTTGAGGCCGATGTCGCCGTAACGCCATTTGGCGAAAGGCTCCTTCTTGATGTACTGATGGTAGATGCGGCGGAAGATCTCCGAGCGGTAGTTGGGCCGGTACATCTCGTTCTTGCCCGACATCTCCCACAGGTGGCAGGCCTCGGAGCAGGAATTGCACTGCACGCAGTTTTCCATGCTGCTCTCGAGCATGGGCAGGCACGTCCAGTTGTTCTCCTTGGAGAAGAGCTTGCGCATGCCCTCAAGGAACTTGTTGACGAGCTCTTCCTCTTCCTGCGGGTTCTTGGGCTTGGGGATGTTGAGCACGCACACGTCGTCGAGGATACAGGCGGTGTTTTCCTTCTGCTCCTCGGTGAAGGGCTTCCAGGGCATGGGCTTCACGTCGAGCGCGAGCTCGGGCAGATCCTTGAGGTCAATACTGACCATCTGCCCTTCAACGGTGGAAACATCTTTCAGGGTCAGCTTGTCTTTCATGTGAGGACTCCCTACTCGTCGTTCTTGGGGGCTGCGGGGTTGGTGGTGGCCACGTCCACCCAGTTCCTGGGGGTGCCGTCCCCGGCGATGTGCGGGGCGGACCAGGTGACCTGGTACTGGAGCATCTCGTCGATGAGCTTCTTGTTCTTGTCGCTGTAGATCGTGGCTTCATCGCCCCAGCGGATGTCATGGTACATGAAGTACTTCATGATCAGATGCCCCATGTTGGTCACGGGGATGGCGATCATCAGGAAGAAGCCCACAAGCATGTTAAGCACGAACCAGGAGCTGCCAAGCGGCTGGAAGTTGAAGGTGAAGAGATTGTAGACGAAATCGCGCGCCAGCTGGTAGTAGGAGGGGTTGAAGGCCCAGGCGGCGAGGGTGAGCACGCCGAAGACGACGAAGGAGCCCAGGTTGATGTACTGCTCCGCCGTGGTGTACTTCTTCAGGCCCTCGTCCTCGCGGCGGCGGATGATGAGCGCGATGCCGCCGCCCGCGATGCAGAAGGCGCCGAGCAGGACCACCGCGTTGATGACGTTGGCGACGAAGGTCATGAGGCCGCCCGCGGGGTCCACACCGAAGAGCTGGAGCACCACCGCACAGACAAGGATGATGGTGCCGCCCATGAGCATGTACATGCCCACATGGAAGGGATAGGTGCGGATCCAGAGCTTGGGATTGTGCTCATAGGTGGCGTGCAGGCAGAGCACTTCCACGAGGATGGCCTTGATGTCTTCCCAGTGGTCCACATGGCGTTTGTGGGTCCACCAGTTCTTTTCTTCCATATAGCTGCCGCCGTAGGCCTCCTTCTTGGGACCCTCGTGCGGGACGGGATAAAGCTCCCAGCGGATGTGCAGCGGGCTCGCCTTGAGGTAGGTCCTGATTTTCAGCGCGGCAAGGCAGATGAAGCCCAGCACGGCCAGGTAGCCCAAGAGGTAGAAGAGTGTCATCATGCGTTTTCTCCCATGCTTCAGGATGCCGCCGCGCAGCCGCATGGCGGGGTTTTGCCGGAATCGTGCCGCCCGGCGCCAACCGGCGGGAACCGCCGGACCGGGAAAACAGGCCGCCGGAATGCCCGCAGGGCCAGCCCGGGGCCGGCATGCGGCGACCCGGAGCTTCGGGGCGGGATTCGTGACGGGTTTCTATCCATACCCGAATACGGCAGAAATGGAAAGCGCCCATTCCATTCGCAGGGACTGGATTTTTTGCGGGCGCAAAAATTTCCGCAAATAAATCCGGCATATTGCGACAGGACAACGCCGGCAAAAAAATCTTGCGGCGCCCGGCGGGGGCACCCTCAGAGATAGGGCGAAAAGAGCCAGCAGGCCGCGTTGCGCAATTTCACGGGCAGGGGCTCGGCGTTGAGCTCGGCGAGGGTGATCTCGGTGCCCTTCTCCACGGCGGCGTCAATGAAGTCCGCGATGCCGCCGGCGAAAGACGGGTCGAAAATCTCCATGTTGAGCTCGAAATTGAGCCTGAGCGAGCGCGCGTCAAGGTTGGCCGAGCCCACCTGGGTATAATACTCGTCCACCACCAGCAGCTTGGTGTGCGCAAAGGGCGGCGGCTGAAGGAGGACGCGCACCCCGGCCGTGAGCAGGCCGGGCAACAGCCGGCAGGTGGCCCAGTTCATGTAGGGCAGGTTGTTCTTGGCGGGGAGCACCACACGCACGTCCACCCCGCGCTGGCCGGCCGAGCGCAGGGAGCCCATGAGGTCGTGCGAGGGCAGGAAATACGGGGTCATGATGCGCACGCGCTTGCGGGCCATGTTGATGGCGCTGCAGATGAGGTCGTTGATCACGTCCGCATCGTTGCCGGGGCCGTCCACCACCACGCGGCAGTGGTGGTCGCCCGGGGTCTCGATGGGCATGGGCGGGGGCGGCGCATAGTCGCCCGTGCAGAAGCCCCAGTGGAGCACGAAGGCGTGGCGCAGGCTGCTCACCACCGGCCCCACGCAGCGGAAGTGCATGTCCTGGATGCGGTGCTTGCCCGCCGTGGCCAGGTTGCCGTCCGAAATATTCATGCCCCCGGTGAAGCCCACGGTGTCACAGACGAGCACCTTACGGTGGTTGCGCAGGTTGATGGAGAAACGCGGCGGGATGAGCGAGGGCGGCAAAAAGCGCGCCGTGCGCACGCCGCGGCGCTTGAGCACCTCCCAAGGCTTGTGCCAGGAATAGAGCGCGCCCACGCCGTCCACGAGCACGCGCACGTCCACGCCGCGGTCGGCGGCGCGGGTCAGGGCGTCCACAAAGGCGTGGCCGGCCTTGCCGGCATTGAAGATATAGGTGGCGAGGAAGACATGGGACTTGGCGGCGTCGATGGCCTCGAGCATGGCGGGATACGCCTCATCGCCGTTGTGCAGGGGCGTCACCGCATTGCCGCCGCACAGCGGCACGCCGGTGAGGCGGCGCCCCGTGCCCGCGAGAATGATAGCCTCTTCTCTCTCCGGCTGGGATTCCGTGCCCGGGGGCACGGGAGAGCAGGCGCGCAGCGCCCGGCCCGGGTCATGGGCAGCCTCGCGGCGCAGGATCTTTTCCGCATGGCTCTGGGCGCGGCTGATGCCGAAAAGCGCATAGAGCATGGGCCCCACGAGCGGCACAAGGAAGACGCACGCCGTCCAGCCGAGGGCCGAGCGGGGATCGTGCTTGGTCAGGAGCGCATGGATGGCCGCCACCCAGGAAAGGCTGTGGATGACGAGGCCCAGAAGGATATGGAAAACGAGCATGACTACCGTGGGAAAAAGCGGTTAGAGGCAGCGCACGGAGACTGAGGCCACTTCGGGCGCAACGGCTCGCCACGATGGCACCGGGCGCCAAGGTACAACGCAGACGCGCAGGCGGGGCCAGCTTCTGTGCCGGCACGGCCGTATACCGACTGGCTGACCCGGCGCCGGTCTTCCTGACGAAAAGATACTCTCCGCGCACCCGAACGCGGGAACCCATCCGCCAAGGGCACCACGCGGCCTCGCGGCCGCCCGCGCACGGCGAAAAGCGCCCTCCGCGCGCCCCGCGCGTGCGCCGGCGTCGCAATAAGCCCGGCCTTCAGGCAAAAGCCCTAGTTGCGCACCGCCAAAAGGTCAACGCCCGTATTGCGCAGCACCCGCGCGGTGATGGAGCCGAGCAGCATGTCGCTGATGCCGTCGCGGCCGTCGGTATACATGACGATGAGGTCGACCTTTTCCTCATCGGCAATGCGCACGATGGTCTCGGCGATGGTGCCGGGTTCCACGCGGGTGTGGAAGGCCGCGCCCGCATTTTCGAGGATCTCGATGATGGGGCAGAGCAGGGTCATGCCCTCGGCCGATTCCTCGCGCTGCAGCTCCACGCGCGCGTCGCCCCCCACCACCTGGGAGATGGGCTCGGTCACATGGAGCAGGACGATCTCGCCCGAGCAGACGGCCATGGCCTTCTCCAGGGCCTTCCGGGAGCGTTCGCCGCGGGATTCGCCGCTGACCGGCAAAAGAACCTTGCTGTACATGACGCCTCCTTTCGATTCGCGCCCCGGAGCCACCTTATGGCGCGCCATTGCCCGGGCCTTGCGTTTCCATGTTGGCATGTCGCGGCGCTTTGTGCAAGCCCGAAGGCCGCAACCGGCAAAGCCGCCTCACCTCCGCTGGGTCAGGGCGATGCGGTTGCGCTCCACCGAGACCTCGAGCTCGGGGAGCAGGTCGCGGAGCGCGTTCATGTCGCCGGCGCGCCCGGCCCGCTCCACACAGCGCGCCATGCGCGCAAGCACCCTGAAGCCAAAGCTCTCCGACTCTTCCGCGATGGCCGCTGCGGCCTGGGCCACCATTTGCCCGCGCCCCGCGGCATGCGCGGAAACGGCTTGCGCCATGGCAGCGTCCAGGCGCTCCA
>CAMWVJ010000035.1 GCA_947177645.1 uncultured Desulfovibrio sp. | reverse complement strand
GATTGGTGTTGATGATGACCCCGCTGCGCCAGCCCGGCTCGCCCCTGTATTGCCAGCCGTGGGCCTTGACGATGCGCTCGAAGTCGGCCTGGAAGTCCTTAGCGGACTTGCCCTTTTCCATATAGCTCAGGATGGTGGCCTGGAAGTCGGCCAGAAGCGCGTCATTGGTGGCGCCCGCCACCATGAAGGCCTTGGCGTGGCAATCGCCCGCGAGGTCGCGGTAGGTGGCGACGGGCACGCGGATCTTGCGCCGGAACTGGTCGATGGCTTCTTGGAAGGGCAGGTCGGTCGCGGTGACTTCGTGGGCCGTGGCTTCGGGCATGGCTATTCCCCGCTCCTGCCGGCGAGCCTGGCCGCGAGGAGCGCCCCGGAAAAGACGTGGGCGAGCTCGTCAAGGCTTGCCGCGCCGCCGGGCATATCCAGCGAGAGGAGGCGCTCGGCGAAGTCCTCGAGGGTTCCGCCCCCGGCGATCACCCGGTCGAGTTCCCCCCGGATGGCGTCGATCATGGCGCTTTGCGGCGCATCGGCGAGGAGGGCCGTCTGGGCGGCGAGCATGTCGGTGTACGGCTCCTCCGTCACCGGGGACGGCGCTGCGGCCGCCCTTTCCGCGAAATCCGGGCCCTCCTTCCAGGTGGGCTCGCTTTTCCGCTGCCAGGCGTCGCCGTAACGGCGTTGGACTTCCTCCGCCGTCAGTTCCAGGCCGAGGTCGGCGATGCCCTTGTCGCGCTCGGCCTGGGCGCGGAGCCGGGCATTGTCCTCCACCTTGCGCCAGACCTGCGGCGGTCGCGCGCCGGGGAAGTTCCACTCCGTAAGCCAGCAGGCGGGCCCGGCGTTGAAACTCTGGCTGAGGAGGTCGGCGTCGGCCTTGACCACGCTCACCGAGATGCCGCTGTGGACCTCGGCAGTTCCGCTGTACTGGCCGATGCGCGAGGTGCCCGTCTGGGAGAGGATGATCTTGGCGATGGCGTCGTCCCAGTAGGCGAGAAAATCCTTGAAGTCTCCGCTGCCCTTGCTGGTGCTTTCCACGAGGGCGATGTCGAAGCCCTTGGGCATGGCCACCGCGCCCTCGCTGCGCAGGGCGAGCGCGGCCTCGAGCGCGGCGCGCTTGCGCTTTTCGTTTTCCGCCGTAGAGTCGGCCTGCTCGTAGAGGGCCTTGGTGGTGGGCACGCCGAAGCGGTCGAGATAGGCCGCCCAGAAGCGCGCGCCGTTGCGCTTGAGATAGACCGGCCACCAGAGCATGTGGCCGAGGCCCGTGCCGTAGGGGCTGTCGTCGTCCTCCGCGCCCCAGGAGACGAGCCAGAACTTGCGCGGCGGCATGGGGCGGTATTCCGTCTGCACGATGAGCTTGAGGCGCCCGTCCTTGGCAAAGCCGAAGCGCCAGGGGGCCCGCACCCGGATGTCGGCCAGGGCGACGCGGTTGCCGTCCCTGGCCCAGAGGCACTCGGCCACGCCATAGCCGTAAAGGAGGCTGCCGTGCATCTTGCGGCAGGCCTGGTCGAACTGGATACGGTCAAGGCACTGGCGCAGGAAATCCGCCGCTTCCACGTCCCGGCTGTCCTCCCCGCCGGGCACCACCTCCCACTCGGCCTCCACGAGTTTGTCCTGGCGCTGCTGCATGAGGGCCGCCACCTGGTCGTCGCGGCGCAGCTTCTGGTATTCCTTGGGGGAGCCTCCGAGGGAGAGGAGCACCGGGTCCGCGCTCGGCAGTATCTCGCCCACGAAGTTGGCGAGGTCCAGGGAGCCGTCGGCATGGACGGCGAAGTCGGCCTTGGCGGGCAGGGCGTTGGGATTGTAGAGCAGATCGTCAGGCATCAGAAGCTCCAGCGGGAAGTTGGCATGTAGCCGGCATCGGGATCGCGGAAGCGGGCGCCCGCGCCCATTCCCGCCATGCCCAGCCTGCGCGGGGTGCCATAATCGGGCAGGATTGCCGCAGGTGTGCTCGCCGCGCTCACGGCGAGAAAGAGCGCCCAGGTGCGGTCGGCGTGGCCGCCGGCGTCGGAATCCGCCACGAAGCGCGGGGTTCCCGTTGGGCCCGAAACCTTTTGCAGCTTATGGAGGTCCGCGCGCAGGGCCGTCTCGCCCAGCGGGATGCGCAGGCGGCGGTCCTCGAAGGCCTGCTTGCCCAGGGTCGCCAGGGCGAGCTTGTTGGCGGCGGTGAAGAGCACGCCCTCCACCCGGCTTGTGCCGTGACGGCGCTGCGTCTCCTCCACCGGCATTTCGCCCATGCCGGTCTGGTCCATTGCGACGCGGAGCACACGGTAGCGGGCGAACACGTCGTCCAGCAGGGCGCCCTGCTCGGCGAAGGTGGCGCCCTTGCGGGCGATGAGCTCGCGCGTCCAGAGCACGTCGCCCACGGCCTCCAATACCCAGATGACAAAGAGGTCGTGGCGGCGGCCGATGTCCACGCCCACATACACCGGGCCCCCTGAATAGCCGTCGGGGAGGCCCGCGCCCTCATGCTCGCAGGCCGTGATGAGGTCATAGGGGAGCCAGGCGCTCGCCTCGTCCTGCCATTGCAGCTCGTATTCCTGGGCCCAGGCGTCGGCGTCGCCACAGCCCTCGCGCAATTCCTCGATGTCGCGCGGTAGGCCGTCGGCCACGGCCTGGTAAATGTCCACCGTGTGCCTGGACCAGACCGCATCCTTGCCGGTCATGAGGTCGAAGAACTTGTTGTTCTTGCCGTTGGGCGTGGAGACCACGCGCAGGCGCAGGCCCGGGCGCGAGATGACCGGGAAGAGCGCGGCCCATATCTTCCTGCTGTCGGCATGGAAGGCGAACTCGTCCAGAAAGACGTTGGCCGAGAAGCCGCGCGCCGTATCCGCATTGGCGGGCAGGGCCGTGACGCGCGAGCCGTGCTTCATGGTGACTTCAAGGCTTTTGCAGCTCGTGGCGTCCGAGAGCCGGAAATCCGTCTCGAAGGCCTCGAAGGCCGCGCCGAAGGCGCGCAGGTGGACCTTCAGGCCCTCGTCCATCGCCTCCCTGGCCTGGCGCTCGCCGCGCGACAGGATGACCCAGCGCACCCGGCGCTTTTCGAGCTCGGCGCGGATGATGTCCTCGGCGATCTCCAGGGTGGTGGTGTAAGTCTTGCCCGACTGGCGGCTGAACATGCCGATTTTGAAGCGGGCCGTATCGTCCAGCCAGCGCTTCTGGTAGGCGTAGAGGATGGGCCGGGGCATCAGGCTTCCCCACGATAGAGAGCCCGGATGCGCTCGAATACGGCCTCGGGGCTCATGGCCCCAGCGCCCGTGCCCCCGGCTTCCCGGGCGGCCTTGTCCAGGGCCTCGCGCATGCGGCGTTCCTCGGCCTGGCGGGCCCCCTCCCGGAGCTTGCCCATATAGTCCTGGGTGGCGCGGGCGGCCTGGGCGCGTTCCTTGACGGCGCGAGCCAGCGCCCGCAATTCGTCCACCTCGAGCTCGGCGTCCGGGTCGTCCAGGCGGCGGAGCATGTAGTCCGTGGTGAGCGTGGTCAGCATCTGGATGAGCGCGTCGCCGGACTTGCCCGTGGCCGCCTCGGCGCCCATGCGCTCCATGATGGCCTCGGCCATGTTGCGCGATTCACGCAGGCGCGCGGCCACCTTGTCCACCTGCGGCTTGTAGCGGCCGAGCCCGGAGCGCGAAACGTCCGCGCCCAGGGCCTTGAGGTGGGTTGTGATCTCGTCGAGCGTGTGCCCGGCGTCAAGCATGGCGTGGAGCTGCTCACGCAGGGCCTCGGGCAGGCGGCGAATCTTGGAGGCGCGGCCCATGAACGCCACCTAGCGGGGCAAGGGGCGGTCCACGCCCGGATGCGCGGCCACGCCGCTCGCCACATCGGCCCCGCGCGGGGTGAGGCGCAGAACCGTGACCGGGATGTCCAGGCGCTCCACCGTGGCGAGGCCCTGCTCGGCGAGCCAGGCGGCGTCCGCCTCCACCGTGTCGCGCGGAACGCCGTGGCCGATGTGGCGCAGGGCCGTCTGGAGGACGCTGGTATTCATGCTGTAATCGGGCTCGCCCATGAGGAAGCGTAGGATGGCGAGGCGCCGGTTGCTGACGATGAGTTCGCGCGTGTTCATTGTTTGTCCCCTCCCATATGGCCGCGCATGAGAAGCGTGGCCTGGCCCTCGACGCGCTCCATGATGTCGCGGATGCCCTTCAAAGACTCCGTCAACCTGCCCTGCTCGCCCCTGATATTGGCGAGCTGGAGCTCGATGCCGTGCAGCCGCGTGTTGTCCGGAATTGACTCCAGCTTGAGCGTGAGCGCCTGGACCGAGGTGTCATGCGATGCCAAGAGTTTTGCCATGCGCTCCCGGGCCTGCGCGTGGCCGGCGCATTGCTGGGCGCAATCCTCCCTCGTCACAAACTTGTGCCGCAGGCTCCAGCCCACCCAGACGACCACCATATTGACGACGATCGCCGCGAGCCAGCCGAAGTGCCGAAAAAGGTCAAAGGCCTGGTCCATCAGTCGACCTCCTTCGGGGGCAATTGCGCCTCGTAGCAGTCGAGGGCGTCCTGGAGGCCGGCGATATAGTCACGCATGATGCGGTCGCGCCGCTTGATGAGGGCGTAGCCCTGCGCACTCTCAAGCAGAGGGAGGCCTGAGAGCCGGGGCAGTTCCGGCGTGGACGGGCGGCCGCAGCGCGCGGGCCAGACCACCACGGGCGAAGGCTCGGCCGGCTCTTGCGCGGGCTTTTGGGCGCACGCGCTACAAAGGACGGTCAAGAGCATCAAGCAAAGCGCGGCGCGTGGCATCGTCCGGGACTCCTGTTTTTTCTTGCTCGCTCATTGGGCGCACGGTGATGCCCGCAAGGATGGCCTGCCATACCTCGCCGTCGGCCCGCGCGGCGCTCTCCCTGTCGAGACAGGCTTGCGCCTGGACGGAAAGCGCCTCTTGGGCGCCCTTCGCACGGGCGTGAGCGGTTTTCCAGCGGGCCGCCTCCTCCCCACATCGCTGAGCTTCAGCCTTCCACAAGGCGGCGTTGTCCTCGGCGATAGTGAGCTGCAAGTACTGCATGATGAAGGCGCCCAGAATGATGGCCGCAAACATGAGGTAGATGAGGACGTTTCTCACGGCCTGTCCCCCCTTGCGGCCGGGGCGGCGAGTTCCGCAAGGGCCGCGCGGTAGCGTTCCCGCTTTTCGCCGAGGATGTTGCGCACATAGGCGCGGTTGATGCCGTAGGGCGACTTGTCGGCATAGGCCTTGCCCATGCCCTTGCGGGACTTGCGCGAGTGCGTTTCCACATGGCCCTGCCAGCGCGACTGGTCGCAGCCCTGGAGGCGGCCGCAATAGGCGCGGTCCTGCAGCACGCCACCGAGGCCGCCGTTGTAGGCTGAGAGCATCATGGCCGCGCGGTCCTCGTCGCTGGCGCAGCCGCGCAGGGCGTTCCAGTTGTGGCGGTTTTTGAGAACGAGGGCGTGCAGCTGGAGCCTAGGGTCGTAGCGGTCCTCCCAGCGCCACTTTTTAAGGCTGCTGTGGATCTTCTTCACATCCTCGAAATTGTTGAAGCGTACCTTGCCAGCGGCATCTTAGGAGATCGTGACCTGCCCCAAGCCGCAGCCATATTCCCGGCTTGTCCTGAGCTCGGTGCGCGGGTTCCAGCAGCGCTTGTCGCGCAAGCCGTAGCAGGTTTCCTGCTCGACTTGGCCGGCATAGATGGCGGCATCGTAAAAATTCGGCGAATACGCCAGGTGCTCCTCCCAGAGCATGGGGAGATACAGTTGCGCGAGGAGGGGGAGCGCCAGCAGGGCCGGGCTCATCACTTGCCCCAGGCCATGAGCGTGACGAGCAGGCCGAGGATGAGGATGACGCGGGCGAGCACCACCAGGGCCGAGGCCACGTTGCCGCGCTCGAGCGCCGCGCGGATATGCTGCGAGGTGCGCTGGTACGGCATGAGGAGCTTGCTCATCATGAGCGCGGCCCCGGCCATGCCGACCACATACGCGAGATAGCCCGCAAGCCCGAGGGTGGCCGCCGGGTCCGTCACCGCGCCGATGAAGAAGGCGGTGCAGAGCAGGAGGAGCGCGCGGAAGTCATAGAGCGGGCGCAGGGTGATGAGGAGCTTTTTGATGAGAGACATGAGGCCGCCGTGGTGAAGTAGGCGCGCGACGCTCGCCGGGCACACGGAGAGGCGGAAAAGCGAAGCGCCGCGCGCAGGTTCACCCTAGGCGCGCGGCGCTTGCGGAAACAGTGTGGATTCTCAGGGAAAATCGGGGGAAAAGTACCTCGAAAGTGGGCCGCTCCTCATTCTATCTGCGGAGACAGGTAATGGCAGTATTCATGTTTCTCAACGGCCTTCTATTTGAGTAATAAATCTAACATCTTCTGGAGGGCATCCATGTCGCGTCGATCTATTATGCGCACATCATAAATCCCCTTAAAGAGCGCATACACAATCACAGCGGGAACGAGCCCAATAATCCCCATTGGAATAGCGGCAAACGGAGACAAAGCCAAAAGTTTTAGAGGGCGTTCTGAGCAGCATAAAAAACACAAAAAGAAAATTAAAACTCCGACGCATACAATCCAGCTGCCATGAAAAAGGAATTTTTTATATCGATGCCGCAGCGTGTAGTCCTTAATGAGGAGGTCTTGAAAGGTGATGGGAGCTTCCCCTGATTGTCGAGTGTCAGCGGACGAGCCATCCCCGCTTGAGCCGTCACCTCCTTGGGGAGTCTCCTGCAACGCACTCTCCAGATTGCCCATATCCATCTCAGAGCCCGCAGAAAATTCTCCCCCCGAATCCGCTTGATTTGAAGGTTCGCCTGTTGGGTCAGCGCGAAAAACTTCCCCCTCTATCCTCTCGGAAGGAGGCTCTTGTAACGCATCCTCTAAGGAAGTCGGCACAGATGCCGGGACACGAGAATCATCTTGGCCGGATGAACCTTGGGTTGCACCAAGGGGGGTATTCTCAGGATATGCTGCCGAGGGTTCCCTTGGCATCATGCACCCCCAAGAATACCCAGATTCTCCAGACGAATATTCATGGCGCGCTCAGAAACCGCAAAAACGCTGGCGAGACGCTTGATGGAGTACCCCCTGTTCGCAAAAAGGCGCACTGCCACTTCTGGCATGATCATTTCTGCCGCGAACTGGTTGGCAGCCTCTTCGTTAGCGTCTTCGGCCGGAGTTCCAGTAAACTCCTGGTCAGCGTGCATGTGGCTTTCCCCATGGCCCAGCTTGTAATGCCCAAGTTCGTGGAAGATGGTGAATCGCTGGCGCGTCGGCGTGTCATTTGGATTCACTTGGATCACGGGCTTGCCGTGGTGCTTAGAAAAATAGCCCCGTTCCGTCATATTCGGGGAGAAGGTGACAGTAACCCCGGCCTTGGTAGCGATGGCAAAGGGATTGACCGGCAGGGTCATGTCCCAATGCTCGGCGAGTGTCCGCTTGGCGGCTTCAACTGCCTGTGTCATAGGACTGCTCCTGAAACGGTTAACTGAATCGCTACACGATGTGTAACGATATTGCGAAAAGTATAATGGCGGTCACGTTATCCGTCAACACGAATCGAGGGGCCGGAGCGGGCTGCTGCACGCTTCCCCCAAGCGAAATACCGTGGCCGCGCATGGCCGCTAAAAGCTCTCCTTTTGGCTCTCCATCTGCTGCTTCATGTCGTTGAGGGCAGCCCGCGGCGCGATGAAGCGCACGAACATCTCGTCCCCGGCGAGCTCCAGCTCCGTGGCGCGCAGGGATTCAGGCGCGTTGAAAACAAACTGGGCGTAGCTCCCATATTTGGCCGCGCCCTTGAGCGCGTCTTTGGGTATGAAAGTATAGGTCAGGCCGGCGTCGCCGTTGAGGGCTGCGGCTTCAAACGCGGTGAGCTCCGCAATGGCGGCTTTCTCCCCCTTTTCCGGGAGCGCCTTGAGCATGTCGAACATCTTGTCGCCCGATTGCAAGGTCGTGGGGATAAAACCGTTGTTGGTCATAACGCCGACGACCTTGGTGTAGGAATCGCCGCTTGCGGGGCCGGCCAAGGACACCATGCTCAGTTTCCCCTTGTCGAAAACAAAGGCCTGCAACCAGTCGCTGGAACCGGCGAAGGACTGGTTTTGCCGGCACAAGGCGCCGGGGGCGATTTCATCGCAAGGGAGGACGCCGGGCAATTTCTCGACCTCTGCGCGCGGCTGGCCATAGGAAAATTCCTTGAACAGCGCCGGCCCCTCGGCATAGGCCGGGAACGCGCAGACCGTCACCAGCAGTACGGCCAGCAAGTATCTCATCATCTTCTCTCCTTTCAGCGAAAGCGTTGCATATTCACGAGCAAACGCAGCACGGCGCTACCCGGCTGCGGCTCCCTTCTGTTCCAGCATGGCTTGCCCGCCGCGCGGCTTAAGGGCCTCCACGAGTTGCTGCTCAAGGTCGGCTATGCGGCCGTCACGCCGCTCAACATCCCGGCGCAGCCGCTCCACCTCCACGCGCAAGTCGCCGTTTTCGCGCAACAGGGCGGCGTTTTCATCCGCGAGGCGCAGGCAGCGCGCCGTGAGCTCTTGAGGCAAAACCGCTGACAGGTTAGCAGTTTTACAAGCGCCACTCTCTTTATTTTCAACGCATTGGCCGCTATCAAGGTTTAAAATCGCTAACGTGTTAGCGGTTTTCTCCCCGGCGCGCTCTGCTCCTGGAGAGGGCGCGGCCATTGCCCCCGTGCCAGTCAAAAGCCAGTCCTCGTTAATTCCATAT
>CAMWVJ010000034.1 GCA_947177645.1 uncultured Desulfovibrio sp. | reverse complement strand
CCTATCGCCTGCGCTGGTTCACGCCCGAGACGGAAGTGGGCCTCTGCGGCCACGCGACGCTCGCTTCGGCCTTTGTGGTGCTGAATTTTCTCGCCAAGACCGCGGAAAAGGTCGAGTTCCTCACCGGCGAGGGCATCTTGACGGTGCGCCGGGTGGGGCAGCTCTATGCCATGGATTTCCCGCGCATCCCGCAGCGGGAAGTCCCCGTCACCGAGGCCATGTGCGCGGCCTTCGGGGCTGCGCCCGTCAAGGCCCTCCTTGGCGCGGACCTTGTGTGCGTATTTGAAAGCGAGGAAGCGGTGCGGGGCCTCGTGCCTGACCAGAACCTGTTGCGGCAACTGGAGGGCCGCGGCCAGCATGCCACGGCGCCCGGCGAGACTGCGGACTGCGCCTCGCGCAGCTTCTTCCCCAAACTGGGCATTGCCGAAGACCCGGTGTGCGGCTCGGCGCATTGCCAGATCGCGCCCTACTGGGCCGGCGAGTTGCACAAGGATGCCGTCACCGCCCTTCAGGCGTCACGGCGCGGGGGCATCCTGTACTGCAAGGTGCAGGAAAACGGCAGGGTCGAGATCAGCGGCAAGGCCTGCCTGTTCGCCATTTCAGAGATTGCGCCGGCGGCGCTCCCGCGCTGAAGCTCTCCCAAAAAGCACGCATGCCAGGGAACAGGATCGGCATATGCGCTCGGGGGCCGGCACGCCCTCAGCGCGCGAAATGCAGGATCTTGGCGGCCCCGGCCTTCATGCCGGAGGAGGCAACGGCGTCGAGCTCGGGGTGGTGGTCATAGGTGGCGCGGCAATAGGGGCATTCCAGCCGGTGTTTGCGTTTCTCCAGCCGGATGAGGCCGCCTTCGCTCTCGTAACAGCGGGGGCAAAAGGGGCCTTGGCGCACGCCGCTTGTGTGCAGCCAGTAAAAGCCGTGCTCCTCAAAGAGGTTTTGCGCGAGATAGAGAACGTCCTCGAGGCTTTGCAGGCGGATCTTGAGCATGCTCATCTCGTCGCGCAGCGCGATGCAGCGGGATTGCATCTCCATGAGCAGGTGGCGCGCCTTTTCTGTCTGGCCGGAAGCGAAGAGATCGTTGATTTCCTTGAAGCGGCGATAATCCAGCATGGCAGTTCCCATCCCTTATGCCAGCCTATCGGACCGGGAGGGCAAAACCTTTAGAGGGCGCCGGCGGCCGGTATCCGGGCAGCGGCAAGGAAAGGATGAGGGATGACTGCTGGTTGGAATTTCTCTAGACATTTTCTGGAGTTGAGATTTTCCTTGCTGGCCTTTCGCCGGGGCGCGGGGCAGCCAAGGCGCCGGGATGCGGTAGTGCCTTGGGGGAGATGCGGCCGCCGGCGGCCGCCAAAAAGGGGGAGCGGCAACGACGGCGGCGTCAGCGCGAGGCAGGCCCGAGCCGGCCCACGAGGCTGTGCCGCTTGGCGGCCACGATGTCGACCTCGACGAGGCGCCCGGTATGGTCGCTGCCCGCGGGCAGGGCCACATGCACGGGCACGCCGTAGGGGTCGCGGCCCTGCCAGTCCTCACGAGGGGGCGCGGGGTCGCAGCCGGGCGCACCAGCCGGCGCAGCCTCCTGCCGCGGGCTTTTCCCCTCAATCAGCAAGGTGGTGGCCTGGCCCACGCGGCCGTCGAGCCAGCGCTGGCCGAGCCTGTCCTGCAGGGCCTGGAGGCGCAGGAGGCGCTCGTGCTGCACTTCGGGCGCCACCTTGTCGGGAAAGCGCGCGGCCGCGGCACCCGGCCTGTCCGAATAGCAGAAGGAAAAGCTGGACATGAAGCCGCAGGCCTCCATCATGTCCAGCGTGGCCTGAAAGTCGCTCTCAGTCTCGCCGGGGAAGCCCACGATGAGGTCGGTGGAAAGGGCGATGTCGGGCCGGGCGGCGCGCAGGGCCTCCACGAGGCGCAGGAAGCCCGCGCTGTCATAGCGGCGGCGCATGCGTTTGAGCACCGCGTCCGAGCCGGCCTGCAAGGGCAGATGCAGCCGCGGGCAGAGCACGGGCAACGTGCCGAAAGCGGCCACGTCCTCGGGCCCCATGTCCTTGGGGTGAGGTGTCACATAGCGCAGCCGCGCGAGCCCGGGGAGCGCCGCCACCTGCTCAAGCAGGCGGGAAAAGCTCGTGCCGTCGCCCGTTTTGTCCTGCCCGTAGGCATTGACGTTTTGCCCGAGCAGGGTGATCTCGACGGCGCCCTCGGCGATGCGCTGGCGGCACTCTTCAAGGATGGCCCCGGCCCTGCGGGATTTTTGCCGCCCGCGCGTGAAGGGCACGATGCAATAGGCGCAAAAATTGTCGCAGCCCTGCATGATGGTGACAAGCGCCGAGGGGCCGGCGCTGCGCCGTGGCGCGGCCTCCTTTTCGGGAAAAGTCTCGGTGAAGGCGCAGAGCGTGAGCCGGGCCTTTGGCTCCGTAAGCAGGCGCTCGATGGCTTCCGGGGCCTGGGCGAGGCCGGCGCTCCCTGCCACGAGGCGCACCTGCGGCGAGCGGTCGAAAAGCTCCGCGCCCAGTTGCTGCGCCACGCAGCCGGCCACGGCCACGAGCACGCGCCCGTCCCCGCCCGTGGCCTGGCGCACACGCCCGAGGGCGCTCATGACCTTCTGCTCCGGCTTTTCGCGCACCGAGCAGGTGTTGATGACCACCACCTCGGCGTCCTCGAGCGCGGCCGGCGCAAAGCCGCGCGCTTCCAGGGCGGCGGCGAGCCACCCGGAATCGTGGACGTTCATCTGACAGCCGAAGGTGAGGATGTGGTAGGAGCGCGGCTGCATGGGGAAGCGGGAGCGGGGCGCGGGCTACTGTTCCAGGCCCGAGTCCGGGGAATACATTTCGCCGCCGCCTTCCTCCTCCAGCGCGTTGACGCGGTCCTCCAGCCATTCCAGCACGGCGCGGGCCGTGTGGTAGTTGAGCAGCACGCGGGTATGGATGTGACGGGTGATGTCGCGCACATCGTCATTGCCGGGCACGATCTCATGCCCGAGGGAGCCGTCCGGGGCGAGGATCTGTTCCGAGCAGGCGGGCAGGGCGTCGCTTTCGTGGTAAAAATTCATCTCGATCTCGCCCTGTGAGTTGATGCCGCCCCACACGCCGTGCGCGGTCTGGAGGCGCGCCTCGGGCGCCATTTCATAGCGGTAGCGGATGCGGGAGGGCGCGGCGGTGTCGTCCTTGCTCATGGAACTTCCTTGCTGGCTGGGGGGAACGCAACACGGTTCGCCTGTTAATTCTTTCCAGATACGCAACTCGGGGGCGAAAGTAAAGGGCGGCGCCGCACGACCATGCGGAACGCCGCCCGGAAAGTGAGATCCCGCGCGCCAGCTAGGGCAGCAGGGTCACGTCATAGGCGTCCTTGGTGACGAGGTACTTGCGGGCCACGGCGCGCACTTCCTCGGGGCTCAGGGCCGCGGCCTTGTCGAGCAGTGTCTTCTGGAAGTCCTCGGGATAGTGGAGCAGGGCGTCCGTGGCGGCTTCGCCCGCGCGGGAGGCGAGGCTCTGCCGCTCGCGCAGGTAGTCGCCGAGCATGCGGCTCGCGCCAGCGCGCAGCACATCGGCGGGCAGCAGTTCGTCGCGGATGCCGGCGATGACCTCGGCGAAGCCCTTGCGGGCCTGCTCCAGCTTGTCGGGCGTGGTGCCGATATAGAAGGCCATGAAGCCGGCCTCGGGCATGTTGCGGTTGAAGGCCGTCACCGTGTAGCCGAGGCCCTGCTCGTCCCGGAGCTTGGTGAACAGAAGGCCGCTCTGCCCGGAGAGCACGGATTGCAAAAGCAGCAGGGCCGGCGCGTCCGGGCTGGTGAGCGGCACGGTGGGGAAGATCTGAAGCAGGTGCGCCTGGTTGCGCCCCGGGAGGGTCAGGGCGAGGTTTTTGTCCGCGCCCCACTCTGGGCGTGGCGCCGTTTTGGCGATGCCGGTGGGCACGGGCAGGCCCTTGGCGAAGGCAAGGACGGCCTCGCGGTCGAAAGTGCCCGCCACGGAGAGCACCCAGGGCTGCGCGGCCTGGCGCTGCCAGAAGTCGCGCACCATGGCGTCGTCATAGCCGGCGAGCAGTTCCGGCGTGCCCAGGCTGTCATAGCCGTAGGCCTGGCCATGCGGGAAGAGGAAGGGATTGACCCTGGCGAACATGAAGGAGAGCGGCCTGTCTGCGCGCTGGCGGATGGCGGACTGCATGTTCTCTACCTCGCGCCTGAGCTCCTGAGGCTCGAAGCGGGGGCTTTTGATCATGTCGCGCAAGAAGCCGAAATACTCGGCATTGAAGCGCGAGGGGCCGGTGAGCGCCACGCCGAAACTCTGCAAGCCCGCCGAGGCTCCGGCGGACGCCGCGCGCTCGGCGAGCCAGCGCTCCACGCCCTGCGCGTCCAGATTGGCGCAGCCGTCCGAGAGCAGGCGCGCGGTGAGGTCGGCGAGACCCTGCTGGTCGGGGGAGAGCAGAGCGTTGCCGCCGGTGAAGAGCAGGTCGAGCGACACATAGGGCACGGTCGTGTCGGGGATGAGGATGACCTTGCGGCCGCCGCCAAGGTCGATGGTCTCGCGGGCGCCGGCGCCGGCCGCGACCGCCGCGGCCATGGCCGTCTGCGGGATGGCCTTCCAGTTTTCGTGCAGGGTCTTCTCAAGGCGCGCGGCGAGGTCCGCCGGGGCCTTTTCCGGCGCGAGGGCGCGCACGCGCACCCGGGACGGATCGAACCAGAGACCGAGGGCGTTTTGCAGCTGGGCCTCGTCCACATTGCGCTGGGTGAAGCGCAGGTTGCGCTCGGCCTGCTCGCCGCCGAGGTCGAACTGCACCGTTCCCTTCCAGGAGGCGAGGCCGTTGAGCGTTTCGCCGGCGCGGTCCATGCTGTCCTCGAGGTTGAACTTGGCGCGCGCCACGGCCTCGGGCGTGAAATCCCTGGCCGACAGCGCGGCAAGGTCGCGCGTGAGCTCGTTCCAGAAAGTCTCCACCTTGTCGGCGTCAAGCTGCGCCGTGATGCTGAGCAGCCCCGCCCGGGCGAGGCTCATGTTGTCCACGCTGATGCTGTCCACGAGCTGGCGCTCGTACTTGTATTTGCGGTAGAAAGCCGAGGTGCCGTCGCCGCCGAGCAGGTAGCAGAGCACGTCGAGGTCCACGGAGCGCAGGTCGCGCAGGCCCGGCGCCGGGAAGGCCAGGCCGAGATAGACCTTGTTCCACGGGCCGCGGCCCACCTCCACCTGCGGGCCGCCGGGGGCTGCCGCGAGGTCGAGCGGCGGCGGCACGGCGAGGTCGGAAGTGTTGGCGAGGCCCCCGAAGAGCGCCTGCGCGTGGGCGAGCACGGCCGCGGGCTCGATGTCGCCGGCCACGAGCAGCATCATGTTGTCCGGCTGGTACCAGCGGGCGATATAGGCGCGAAGGTCCGCCACGGTGAGCGCCCGGATGGTGTCGGCATAGCCGATGATGGGCCGCCCGTAGGGCGTGTGGCTGAGCGCGGCCGTCTGGAGATTTTCATAGAGCTTGCGCTGGGGCGAATCCTCGCCGCGCTGGAGCTCGGAGATGACCACGTTTTTCTCGGCCTCCAGCTCGGCGGGGTCAAGCGTGGGCTGGAAGGCCATCTCCTTCACCACCTCCATGCCCACGCGCCAGTGCTGTGCCGGCATGTCGGTGAGATACCACGTCTTGTCAAAGCTCGTGGCCGCGTTGAGGTAGCCGCCAAGCGCCTCCACGTCCTTCGCCACCTGGCCCTTGGGCCGGTGCTCGGTGCCCTTGAAGACCATGTGCTCGAGCACATGGCTGATGCCCGCATGTTTGGGCTCCTCATTGGCCGAACCCGTGCGCACATAGAGCCGCGTGCAGACCAGCGGGAAGCGCGCGTCGCGCAGGATGTAGACGAGCAGCCCGTTGGGGAGCCGGGTGAGGATGGTGTCCTGCCGGGCGGGCGTGGGTTGCGGCGCCGGGACGGCCTGCGTCCCGACACTGGCCGGGGCGGACGTGTCCCGCGCGTGCACGGGCGCGCGGGAAAGCAGCAGGGAAAAGGCGACAAGAAGAGCAAGGACGAGCTGTTGCATGGACGCTCCGGGGCCGCGCAGCTGCCCCAATACCCGAAAGGGGGGCGCGCACGGCGGTTTGTGTCATGGGCGGCCGCAGGGGGCCGGGAAAAGTGGCGCCCGCGCTCAGGCCTCGGCGCGGCGCAGGGTGAACACGGCGATCTCCGACGGGGTGGCGATGCGGATGGGGAAGCCGCCCCACAGCCCGGCACCGGGGCTCACGTAGAGCGGCATGCCGTCCACGTCGAACCAGCCGCGGACATAGCCGTTGTTGAAGGAGCTCACGATCTCGCGCAGGCCCGGCGCCTGGCCGCCGTGGGTGTGGCCGGACAGCTGGAAGTCCGCGCCCTGCCGCGCGCGCAGCGGCGCGAAACCCGGCCGGTGCTCGAGCAGGATGCAGGGGGCGTGCGCCGGGGCGCCGGCCATGGCGGCTTCCATGTCCGGGCCGGGCAGGCCAAAGGTGCGGGCCACCGGGTCGGTAAGGCCGGCGAGCACCAGTTCCTTCCCGCCCGGGGTGAGGACGGTGTGGCCGTTGAGCAGCATGTGAAGCCCGAGCTCGCCGAACACGCGCACCCAGGCCGGATAACCGCTGTAATATTCATGGTTGCCCACGCAGGCGAAGACGCCGAGCGGCGCCTTGAGCCGGCTGAGTTCGCGCGCGCTTTCCATGCGGCGCTCGGGCGGGCCGTCCACCATGTCGCCCGTGAGCACGATGAGGTCCGGCTTTTGGGCGTTCACGCGGTCCACCACCGCGGCCACCCAGTCGCGCGTGAGCAGGGAGCTCATGTGCAGGTCGCTGATCTGGGCCACGCGCAGGCCCTCATGCTCGGGCGCGAGGCGACGCAGCCGGGCCTCCTCCTCGCGCAGGGCCGGCACGGCCACAGCTTCGCCCACACCAAAGGCCGTGGGGCCGAGCACGGCCGCGGCCAGGGCGATGCGCTCGGCAGGCCGGGCGAGGAGCAATCCGCCGCAGCCCGCGCGTACGAGCTCGCGCCGTGAGGGCGAGGCCGGGGAGCCGGCCGGACTCGCGCCCTTGCGGCGGAAAAGCAGGCGCCAGCAGCCGCGCAGGAGCAGGAAGGCGTCGCGCGCAAGCACCAGCACAAAGAGCAGGATCGCCGCGGCGAAGAGCCAGCCCTGCACCATGAGCAGCCAGGGCGGCAAATCGGGCGCCGCGAGGTCGCCCAAAAGGAAGCGGTTGATGGCGAAGGCCTGGGTAACGACGAGCAGCAGGAGGGCGCAGAGCACCTTGGCGCCGGCGCCCATGCGCGCGGGCAGCACGAGGCGGAAGAGCAGGTAGAAAAAGGGGATCAGGGGCCAGAGAAAGAACATGCGGCTCCTTGGGAGTGGCTATTATTACTATTATTAGAGGATGTAGCGGCTGAGGTCCTGGTCGTCGCGCACGTCGCGCAGGTGCTCGCTCACATAGGCGCGGTCGACGGTCACTTCCGCGCCCGCCATTTCCGGCGCGGCGAAGGAGATGTCGGCCAAAATCTTTTCCATGATGGTGTAGAGGCGGCGCGCGCCGATATTTTCCGCGCGGGCATTGGCCTCCTCGGCGAAGGCGGCGATCTCCTCGAGGCCGTCGGGCGTGAAGCTGAGGTTCACGCGCTCGGTGGCCAGCAGGGCCTCGTACTGCTTGACGAGGGCGTTGTGCGGCTCGGTGAGGATGCGCAAAAATTCCTCGCGTCCCAGCGGCTGAAGCTCTGCCCTGAGCGGGAAGCGCCCCTGCAGCTCCGGGATCATGTCCGAGGGCTTGCTGAAGTGGAAGGCGCCGGCCGCGATGAACAGGATGTGGTCGGTCTTCACCATGCCGTGCTTGGTGTTGACCACGCTCCCCTCCACGATGGGCAGAAGGTCGCGCTGCACGCCCTCGCGCGAGATGTCCGAGGTGCGGTTCTGGGAGGAGCTGGCGATCTTGTCGATCTCGTCGATGAAGATGATGCCCGACTGCTCCACGCGTTCGCGGGCCTTTTCGGTGAGCGCCTCCTGGTCCACGAGCTTGGCGGATTCTTCCTGGACGAGGATGTTGAAGGCCGTGCGCAGCTTGAGCTTCTTGCGGCTGCGCTTGGGCGGGAAGGCCTTGCTGAACATGTCCTTCACCTGGCCACCCATCTGGTCCATGCCCGGGATGGCGAAGATGTCGATGCCCCGGCCGCCCTGCTCGGTGACTTCCATCTCCACCTCGCGGTCGTCGAGGTAGCCGAGCCGGAACTGCTGGAGCAGTTTCTCGCGCGTTTTGCTGCGCTCCTCCTGGCCGAAGGAGTGCGGCAGGAGAAGATCCATGAGCCGGGATTCGGCCGCGGCCTCGGCGGCGGCGCGCACGCGGGCGTTCTCCTCCTCGCGCATGAGGTTGATGCCGATCTCCATGAGGTCGCGCACCATGGATTCCACGTCGCGCCCCACATAGCCCACTTCGGTGAACTTGGTGGCCTCCACCTTGAGGAAGGGCGCGCCGGAAAGCCGCGCGAGCCGCCGGGCGATCTCGGTCTTGCCCACGCCCGTGGGTCCCATCATGATGATGTTTTTCGGCGCGATCTCGTCGCGCAGCTCAGGCGCGAGATGCTGGCGGCGCCAGCGGTTGCGCACGGCCACGGCCACCATGCGCTTGGCCTGTTCCTGGCCGATGACGAACTTGTCCAGTTCCGCCACGATCTCGCGGGGGGTGAGGGCGCTCATGGGTGCTCCTTTGGCCCGGGAC
>CAMWVJ010000033.1 GCA_947177645.1 uncultured Desulfovibrio sp. | reverse complement strand
GTGCTGTTTCGCCAGTTCGGCTTTGTCCATGTGGGTCTCCTTCAAGAGTTTTTGGATAGCTTCGACGCGGGAGCTGACCACGGCCGTCACCAGGCCGAGGGCCTCCGCCTCGGACGCCAGAAAATCCCGGCCGTCCGCCCATTCGGCGCGGCTCTCCAGCGCAAGTCCCATATGCTGGGCCACATCGCCGCAAAACATGTCATAGATGGCGTCCACCCGAGACTGGAGCACGCCGAGATCACGCTCGGAAAGGGCGGCGTCCGGGTTGCCCACGGCTTTGTAGCTTCCGGCCGTGACGTAGGTGAAATTGAGGCCCATCTCTTTGTTCCAGCCGGACTTGTCCATGTGGCGCAGGAGGACGCCGACGCTGCCCACCGTGGACGAGGGCCCGGCATAAATGGCCCCCGTGGCCGCGGCCAGCCAATAGGCGGCCGACGCGCAGAGGCCGTCCACAAAGGCCGCGCAGGGTTTCACGCGGCGCGCCGCGAAAATGGCGTCAGCCGCTTCCTTGACGCCGCGGGCCTGGCCGCCGGGGCTGTGGATGGAGAACAGGATGGCGCGCACTTCCGGGGAGGCTATGGCCGCGTCCAGTGCGACGTGGAGGTCCTGGAGCCCGGTGGTGCCGTAAAAGAGGCCCTGGCGCAGGATGACGCCCTCCACGGGGATGACGGCCACACCGCCATCTGCCAGCTCATAGGGCGGCGCGGCGTCTGGCTGGGCATCCGCGAGGCTCTTCCACGCGCCCTCGGAAACTCCCATGAAGGCGCTGAATGCTTCGGGCTGCATGGCCCAGAGGCTTTCAAGCCTTTCCATTACCGGCTCCGGCGGTTTCGGGATTTTGGGCATTGGCTGATTCCTTCTCCCCGGTCTCCGGGGCAGACTCCCGCTCGGACGTCACGGCGATGCCGAGCTCCGCATAGCGCGCCTGCTCGCGCGCGAGCTGTTCGGCGATCTCGTCGAAGTCGCCGCCGCGCTCGGCAATGGCCTCAGAGCGGGACATGAGGCCCGCGTCGATGGCCGCGATGTTGGCGGCGATTTCCTTGGTGGGGTCGATATAGCCGCGGGCCGGGCCTATCCACCGGGTGTTGCACCAGTAGGTCATGCCTTCGTAAAAATCCGGCGCGCCCGCGGGGAGCTGCAGATAGCCGCGCAAAAACGCCTCTTCCTGCACCATGCGCCAGATGGGCTGGCAGTATTGGCGTACAAAAAACGAGCGGTAGACCTCATAGACGCGCCAGGCTTCCAGCAGGGCCGCGCGGGCGCTGGAATAGGTGGTCTTGGAGAAGTCCTTGGTCAGTACTTCGTAGGGGATTTCCAGCGAGGAGGAGAGGATGCGGAGCACGAGCTCGCAGAAGGAAAGAAAATTCTGGCTCGGCCGCTTGCTTTCCAGCACTTCCGGCTTCTCGCCCTTGTTGCCGTACATGACCATTCCGGGCGGAATGTCCTGGTAATAGTGCTTCTCGCCTTCCTCTTTCTCCTCCTCCACGTTGTAGGGAAGCTGCTGGCCCTGCTCGAGCCCGATGAACACCGGAAAAGATGCGGAGAGCACCTGCGCGAGGAGCTCGTAGTCGATGGAATCGTTGAGGTGGCGCAGGAATTTGACGGCCGAGGCCAGGCAGCTCACGCCGCGATACTGCTCCTCGGCGTCCGGCCGGAAGATGTGGAAGATGCCGCGCCGGTGGCCGATCATGGCCGGGATGCGCGCGAACTGGCCGCTGGTATAGAAGCTGTCGTCAATGGTGGTCGGCGACGGGACAGGGGAGGCGATCCAGTAGGCGCGTGGCACGCCCGTTGACGAGACCTCCACGCCGTCATGAAGGAGCGGGTCGAACTGCTTGTCCCAGGGGGTGCGCAGCCGCGTGGGCCGGATGTCTTGGATGCGCAGGGCGAACCGGCAGCCGGGGCGCTCCTCCATGACCGGGAGGTGGACCATCTCGCCCGCGCGGATGAGGGAGCGCACGCCCAGCATCTGCAGGTCCTCGAACCCCAGCTGCTCGCGGTAATGGGCCTGGGCGCACCACTCGCTCCAGAGCCATTCCATCTGGTCCTGCACATCCTTGGCCATTTCCGGGGTGATGCCGAGGCGCGTTGCCGGGATGACGGACTGCGGCGTGAGCCCCGTGCCGATGACATTGGTGGCGATGGAATTGACGCCGGACTTGGCCACGCCGTCATTGACGTAGAGGTCCTCCACGCGCGCGATGGTGAGATCGCGCTCGAAGGCGTGGTGGGCGCGGGTGAGCACCCGCTGGGGCATATAGTTTTTGAGGGAACCGCGCAGGGAGCCCGAGTCCAGACTGGCCGCGGGGAGCTGGTGCCCCTGCTGGATAGCGGGATGCGAGCCGCTGAAAAATGAGCGGATGGTGGCGAGCACGCTCATCTGAGCCCCCTCGGCGGATAGGGCCGCCCCCTCCGGGGGATGCGCGCTTCAACGAAGATGGGCCCGGCTCCGCGATCCAGGGCGGCGAGCTCACCGGCGAGATAGTCCAGGTGGTCGCGGATGGCGGCCATGTCCTGCCGGGTGAGCGAGCGTGTGCCGATGGTGTAGGACGAGCCCGAGGCGCACGCCTTTAGCGCCGCCTTGTAGATGCTGATTTGCTCTTCGAGCTCGGGACGGGTCCAGATCGAGGGGGACATGGGGCCGCTATAGCACGGCCGATACCTCTTGTCGTGGACATGGTGGACATGGTGGAAAACATGGAAAAATAATTTTCAACTGGCTAAAAAATAAAAATATTTTTTTCAAAAAAAATCCGGCGGAGAGGGCCCCGCCGGAAAAATAGCCCTTGGAGGCCCAAAATCAGACAGAAGCCGTGCGATTGATATACTCTCTTGCGGCTGCTGCAAGAAGCCCAGAGCGAGTCATACCGCACTCTTTCGCATAACGGTCTATCTTTGCAACAAGGCGCGGCTGCATGGAGATATTCAGACGTATGAAGGGCTCGGGGGCCGGGTCTGCAGGCACGAGCAGATAGAGTGTCCCCGGATGGGACGGGATATCGAGTTGTTTGTCCTCCGCTTCCGCCTTGGCCCTGGCTGTCTCCATGTCTGACGCTTCTGGAATTTCCTCGCCACGTGCCATTTCCACTTCCAGATAGGCCGTGAGCGCGTCCATCGCCTGAGTCATGGCCTCATCCAGCCCAGTGCCAAAGGTGACGCAGCCTGGAAGGTCGGGGAACGAAACATTATAGACCCCAGGTTGCTCTTCATCGGGGAGAAATTGGGCGAAATAGTACTGCATTTTCATGCCTCTTTACTGGATTCTTGGCGATTTACCGAAGCTTCAGACCGCTTTGCTGCTCAATACGCTTCAGGGTGGGGAGCGGGATGTCCCTGGAACCATGTTCGGACACCGTGACCTTGCCTGGCTTGACGGGGTGCCGGAATTGGCGATGGCTTCCGGGCGTCCGGGGTTTCACTTCCTCCCAGCCATCCTCCCGCAGCTTCTTGATGATTTCACGGCTGTTCATCTTCCCCTCACTCCGTTGAGTATTGAATACATAAAAATAGGGCCGACTGTCAAGAATTTATCTATCCATTACACAATTTTTGGCGGCGCGGGTATTGAGATACTCCTCGCAATCCCGTTCATAGACCCAAATTCCTCGCAATTTCCCGTGCCGATGAGCCGGGAGAACTCCTGTCTTCACCAGGTTGTAGAAATGCGATTTCCTGCACCCCAGAAGGATGCAGGCTTCAGTGCAGGTGAGCTTCCGCCCCATAGCTTCCACGTCCGTCATGCTACCTCCGCAGGAATGAGCCAAGTTTATCGGCGGCGGATCGCGCTGGCTGAGGCCGCGGAACGGGCCGCGGCGGCTTGGCCGTCTTTGTGGCCCAAGGGCGCTGCTTTTTGGCCACGTTGAGCATCCATGCCAGGGCCTGGAGGAGATATTCGCAGTCCCAGGCGTGGTTGGCTCGCCCGTGGGGATTGTCCCACAGGTTTTTCTCCGGATTCCACACTTCGGCGCACATTTCCTTGGCGTATGCCTGGAGGCTGTCCGGGTCGCCATGCAGCCAGAAGGTGCCGGGATCGCCGGGGGAGATGGCGAGCCGGTTGGCCAAGGTGCCCTTGAACAGCGTGGTGTCGATGCGATGCAGGAGGATGCCGCCGGGGATGCGCAGGCGCTCGCCCCGTGGGCCCGGAAAATACTCCTGCGGGGCGTAACTCACGGGCGTGGCCGGGGCGTGGACGCCCTGCGCCGGAAAGACGCGGCCCCGGTTGCGCGCTGCCCAGGCATAGACCTCCGCGGTACGCTGCGGCTCGCCCATTGCGTCGATGATGCAGGCCCGCACACGGAAGGGGCGACCGAGGACGTCCCGGTATTCAGAGCGCCAGAAAAGGTCGTCGAGCGCCTGGAGGTTTGGGGCGACGCCCTCCTGTACAAGCCAGCTCTCCGCGCCCTCGCCATAGCCGAAAGCACGGATGACGTACCGAAAATAGCGCAACTGAGTGTCCACGGCCGCCAGCACCGCCGCAACGCGCTCCTGCTTGCCGTCGCCGTTTTTTCCCGTCTGGACGGGGCCTGGAATGGCTCCGCGCGGGCGGTCATCACAGAGAGCGAGGATGGAATCCTCGTCACGGCGCTCGAATTCCGCCTCCCAGGGCTCGGCGCGGTAGTTGTTCTGGAGGTCTTTCAGAAGCTCCAGATTGGGCGAGAGCTGGTATTCAAGGGCCTTGGAAGCGATCTCGGAGAGGGACACAAAGGGGGAAATCCACGCGGGGACATGAAACCCCACGCTGATGGGGCGATGTTGCTCGAGGTGATCCTGGAGCGTGAGGCCGCTTGCCTCCTCGCGCCAGAGGCCGGAGCGCACGGCCAGGTCGCGGTCGGCATCAATCCAGTGCGCGTGGCAGTGCTGGCACTCGTAAAAGCCCAGGGAGCGGGAGCGTATCTTCACCGGGTCCGTCTTTTCGGGCCAGCCGATGTGCTCGAAGTCCATGAGCAGCTCGCAGCCGCAATGGGGACACACCACATGGAAGCGGAATCGCGCCTCGCTGGTCTTGAACGCGCGGTCGATGGGGCCGTCTACCACGGTTGGGGTGGAGAGCTTCCAGATGATGGCCCGGCTGCCCCAGGTGATGACGCGCTTTTCGGCCAGAGCCTCGGCCGCCGCCTCGCGCTTGGTGCCCTGGTACTTGTCCAGCTCATCCAGCACCAGGTAGCGGATGGGCTTGTTGCCAAGGCGCGCCGCCGAGCCGGACCAGGCCATATAGATGGTGAGATGGCTCATCTTGATGCGCAGGCTGCCCATGTCATCGGACGTGCCGGTGAGGTATTCGCGCAGGCGCGGGCTCGAGCGCAGCATGGGGATGATGCGGTCCTGCGCGTTTTCGCGCGCCGTGGCCTCATCGGGATAAACATAGAGCACGGGGCCCGGAGCGCGGTCGATGGTGTAGCCGACGCAGTTGTGGACCGCCTCTGTGGCCCCGGATTGCGGGCACTTGATGATGCTCTCCACGCGCACGGACGGGTAAAAGGCCGCGTCCATGATGCCCACGGAATAGGGCGTGACCAGGTTGCGCCAGGGGCCTTTCCGCGAGGACTCATGGACCACGCGATGCCGCTCCGCCCATTGGCTGGCCGGGATAGGCGCGCGATGCCTGAGCACCGCCCGCTCGCCACGACCGAAGGACCACGGCCACTCTATGCGGCCGCGGGCCGCCACGAGGCGGCAAACGGCTGCCCGAGTCTCCGGGTGGAGCCAGCCGGGGAGCTGGCCCACCCGGAAGGTGAGGCTATGTGAATCACTGGCCGGAGTTGCCTTCTTCGTCCGCGCCTTCCTCGAGTTGGGAGGCGGAGTCTGCGGCTTCGCCGGAGCTATTTTCGGGGACATATTCCACCTTGAAATCCATAGGGCGCGAGTATTCGTTCAGCGCCGCGTCCAGGTTTTGCTCAAATTCGGCGGCGAGATCATCGGCCTTGCTGACGTCTCCGCCCACCATGCGGATATAGTCCGGCGCATGGAGCCGGAACACGCTGCGCAGGCCAACGCCGAGCGCCGCGGCACGGCTTGCCAGCTCCAGGGCCACGTCCTCCCGCAGGATATACTTGGCCTCCTTGACCTGGCGGTCGAAAGAGATGGAGAGGCGCTGCTCGCGCGTTTTGCCGATCTTCTCACGCATCTCCTGCTCGGCAAGGCCCTCAAGCTCGGTGGCCTTTGCTTCGGGGAGCGCCAACAGGGTGAGGGTCTGCGCGTAGCGATCCACCGCACGTTGCGTGAAACTGCCGTCATGCTCGCGGCGCAGGTGGCCGCGCTTGAGGTCCTTGTAGAGCTGGGACTGCGAAATCTTCCGCCCCTGCCCCTGGAGATATGCCAATACATCCTTGACGCCTGCCAATACCTGATTCTTGCCCATAGCTGCCTTCGCTGCTCCCAGCATTTGCGTTGCACGGGCAAGGGCGGCAAGATTGGTAGTCGATGGGTCATCCTTGACCCGTCGCTTGGCTTCTTCCTTGGCACGCAGCAGCAGGGGCACGTCTGTCCCGTTGCTGCGTTCCAGCATGGTGTCCAGGTTCTGTTCGATGTCCGCCATGTGATTCCTTTGCCGAGCCTGCCCGTCTTGACGAAACTGATTCTGGAAGGCTAGGCTCGACGATGTGCTTGGTGTCTGGCCTAGCCGGATGCCTCCACAGGGGCGGTACTGGAACTACCGCCCCGCTCTATTTTCTAGACTTTTTCCATATTCACCTCGCTAATCTCTGCATAGGGTCTGCCATCAGACTCACGCAGGGCTGAGTTGCCCGTATATTCCTGCCAGCGGCGGATGATGACATCCGCGAAGCGCGGGTCCAACTCCATGATGCGCGCGGCGCGGTTAAGACGCTCGCAAGCCATGAGGGTGGAGCCGGAGCCACCGAAAAAATCCCCTACAAGGCCACCGCGAGGGCTGGAATTCGCCACCATGCGCTCGATGAGGGCCACAGGCTTCATGGTGGGGTGGAGATCGGAGCGCGCAGGCTTCGGCGCGTCCAGCACGCTGGTGGAAAGCTCCTCGACACTGAGTGCCTCGCCCTGGAGGCGGTAGAGCCGGTCGCCAAGGCAAAACTGCCAAGAGCCGTCTTCCATCTCATGCAAGCCCGGCTCCTCCAGCTCCAGAAGCGTGCGCTGCTTGCGATTGCCATACCAGCGATGAGCGCTCCCGCGCTTCCAGCCGTAGAGGATGGGCTCGTGCTGGAAATGGTAGTCTCCCCGGCCGAGGACGGCGCTCTGTTTGCGCCAGATGAGGCAGGCCGCGAGCTTAAATCCGGCATTGATGAAGGTGCGCCGAAACACCATACCGTCCCCTGCCTCGGAGTGGGCGACGTAGATGGCCCCGCCGGGGCGCAGCGCATCGTGCATGGACTTGAAACTGCCGAGCAGGAAGGCCTCGAATTCGGCCCCGGACATCTTGTCGTTCTTGATTTTGCCCGCCTTCCCCCGGTAATCCACGTTATAGGGCGGGTCCGTCCAGATGAGGTCAAGCTCTTTGCCGTCCAGGAGGCGACGGCAATCCGTTAGGCTGCGCGCGTCACCGCACATGAGCCGATGGCGGCCGAGCTGCCAAGTCTCACCGTCGCGCACCACGGGCTCCGGCTGGACAGGCGGCACGGCATCCGGGTCTTTGTCGGTATCCGCCATCTCCATGAGCAGCTCATCCAGTTCCCGATCCTCGAGGCCGGTAATGGACAGGTCCATGTCCAGCGTTTTGAGGGCCCGGAGCTCCTGGAGGAGCAGGTCCTCATCCCAGTCCGACCAGGTGGCGCTGCGATTGATCAGGATGCGGAACGCTCTAATCTGCGCATCCGTCATGTCGTCGGCCGGGATGACGGGGACCTGCTGCATACCCATCGCCAGGGCGGCCTTGTAGCGGAGATGGCCGTCAATCAGCTCACCGTCCGACTTGGCCAGCAGCGGCACGCGAAAGCCGAACTGACGCAAGGCGTCCACCATCTTGCTCACTACATGGTCATTCTTCCGGGGATTGCGCTCATACGGGCGCAACCGCTCGACGGGCCATTTCTCGATATGCAGCTCAGGCATTTTTCAGCGCCTCCTGAAAGAGGGGGGAGTGGATAAGTCCACGCAGGCAGAGCGGATGCCCGTGTGTGCGGCATTTGGGGCAATCCCGCAGGTAGCCCCACCAGAACGTGGGCTCCGTGCGCGGGCAGGGCAGCAGGCAATCAGGATGGTCTGTACCGCAATGCCGGAAGGCACGCAGGATCTCATCCTTGGAGATTTTTCCGGTCGGTAGCGCGAGGTCCTCCCATGTGCGCACGTCGGCCGGGATTTGCCAGCACTGGTAGCCCTGTTCCCGGCGGCATTCCTTGGCACTCGCCGCACGAGGGCTTTGCTCTTGTCCACACCCCGCAACGGCGACAACTTCTTTTTCGGATATTCCCGAGCTCCCAATGACTTCGCCCTGGTTGGCGGGTAGAACCGCCGAACCAGTGGATACGGGCGAGGACGGCGTGGCCGCAGCGATCCACTCGGCGAGGTCCACGCCCAGGGCAAACGCTTCGCCAGGGTCCTTGCCCACCGGCACGGGCCAGAGACGCGCCTGGGGATAGGTCTGCCGCCACCAGGGCCATGCTTCGGCGCCGGGGTTGCTGCCATCGGGCTTATCCTCGTCGGCGTCCAGCGCCACCAGGATACGGGCTGACTTGGCCAGCACCGCGTGGCAGGCCGCGTCCGGCTTGACGCGGACCGAAAGAATGGAGATCACCCCTACGCGACCCT
>CAMWVJ010000032.1 GCA_947177645.1 uncultured Desulfovibrio sp. | reverse complement strand
GTGCGGGGGCGGGGGCCACGGGCGCGAGCAGGGCGCAGGCCAGGGCGCACACGCAGAACATTCGCAACATTCTCTTCATCGCTTCCTCCATAACGGGTTGTTCGTCCGGGGGCATGCCCCTTTTCCAGTGCCGTTTGCCGCTCAATGCTTCCACTTGCTGAGGTCCACCTTCGGCGACGCCGTGAAGGCGTGGCCCGCCTGGAGCGCCGTGAGCGCGAGCACCTTGGCCCGCGGCACGAGCGTGGAGACCGTCACATATTCGTCCGGCGAGTGCAGCCCGATGCCCTCGGGCCCGAGATTGCACAGCGTGGGCAGGTCGAGGACACTGGCGCAGAAGCCGGATTCGGCCGCGCCCTTGGAGACGACGCATTCCAGCGGAAAATCGAGGGCCTTGCCCGAGGCCTGCGCCAGCTCCCACAGCTCTTCCACCTTGGGCGTGCGCGTGAGCGGGTACAGGCGGATGCCGCCGCTCACGTGCGAGCTGGTGCCCGGCACGCTCACTTGGGCCACATCCTTGCGGATGGCCTCCACCAGCTTTTCGCCGTCCTCAAGGGTGCGGAAGGTGAGGTGGATGCGCGCTGTGGCGTTGGGGGCCACGGAATTGGCCGAGATGCCCCCCTTGACGAGGCCCACGTTGACCGTGATGCCGCGCTCGAGGTCCACATGCTTCTCGAAGGCGAGGATCTTGTGGGCGAGCTCGATGATGGCCGAGGCGCCGTCCTCATAGTTGCGGCCGGCGTGGGCCGCCTTGCCCTCGATGTCGAGGAGCATGTGGCCCGAGCCCTTGCGCTCGGTGGAGACGCCGCCCCCGGGGTAGCCCGGCTCGGGGCAGAGCACGGCGTGCGCCCCGTTGAGCAGGTCAGCGAGGACGCGCGTGCCCGTGGGCGAGCCCAGCTCCTCGTCGGCGGAAAAGGTGAGCGTGAGCGGCACGTCGAGCAGGCCCAGCTCCTTGAAGGCCCGCGCCACAAACATGTTCAGCACGAGGCCGCCCTTCATGTCGAGCACGCCCGGGCCGGTGGCGCGCCCGCTCGCCCTGTCCAGATGGAAGGGCCGCGCCTCGGCCGTGCCGGCCGGGAACACCGTATCCATATGCCCGATGAGCGCCACGCCCGGGCCGGCCTCCCGCGGGTGGCTGCCGGCGCGCACCACGTTGCCGAGGCTTTCCATCCACGCCTCGTCTTTCGGGAGCGGCGGCTTGGGCATGACCTCGGCCTCGAAGCCGATGGAGCGCATCCACGTGGCGATGACCTCGCCCACGCGGTTCACGGCCGCCCCGTCATGGGAGAAGGAATCCATGTTGACGAGGGTCTCGAGCAGGCCCAGCATCTCGCCTTCCTTGTCCGCAAACCACTCGTCGAGTTTGTTCTTCCAGTGCGTGAGTTCCATCGTCTCCCCCCCCCGGGTGCCGGTGTTTTCCGCTGTTCTGGCCGCCTTGGCCGGTCAGGCCTCGGCCTTCTTCGCCGCCTTGTATTCGTCATAGAAGGACTTGATGAGCACGAGCGCGCTCAGCCCGAGCATGACCAAGACCACCGGGCTCGTGTAAAAAATGGCGTAATCGTTGTGCGAGATGCTGAGGGCGCGCCTGAAGTTGGCCTCGGCGATGGGCTCGAGGATCATGGCGAGCAACAGCGGCGGCAGCGGGAAGCGGCACTTGAGCATGAGGTAGCCCAGCACCCCGAACACCGCCACGATGAGCAGATCAAAGGTGGAATTGTTCACCGCAAAGCCGCCGATGACGCACAGCGTCACCACGATGGGCATGAGCACCCCGCTCGGGATGGCGGTGATCTTGTTGGCCCCGCGCACGGCCGCGAGCCCGCAGACCAGCATGAGCACATTGGCGATGATGAAGGCCGCGAAGATGCCGTAGACCGTGACGGGATGCTCGATGAAGAGCAGCGGCCCGGGCGTGAGCCCCTGGATCATGAGCGCGCCGAGCATGATGGCGGTCACGATGTCGCCGGGCACGCCCAGGGTGAGCAGCGGGATGAGGGCGCCGCCGCAGACCGCGTTGTTGGAGGACTCGGTGGCCGCGATGCCCTCGAGGCAGCCCTTGCCGAAGAGCTGGGGCGTCTTCGAGTGCCGCCTGGCCTCGGAATAGGCGAAAAAGGTGGCCGCGCTGACGCCCGTCGCCGGGATGATGCCGATGGCCGTGCCGATGACCGAGGAGCGGAGGAAGTTGAAGGCGTTGGAGGTCAGGTCGCGCAGCGTGAGCCCCTGCTTCGAGATGGCGCCGCTCTTGAGCTGAACGCCGCGGATGACATCCTCCACCGTGTTCAGCACCTGGGACATGGCGAAAAGACCCACGAGCACGGGCACGAGGGCGAGCCCGTTGAAGAGGTCGGGCATGTCGAAGGTGTTGCGCATGTCGCCCGTCACCGGGTCAAGGCCGATGGTGGCGAAGAACAGCCCGAGGCAGGCCGAGATGAGGCCCTTGATGAGCTGCCCCTGCGAGAGGGAGGCCACGATGGTCAGCCCGAAGACGGCCACGGCGAAATATTCCGGCGCGGAAAAGGACATGGCCGCCCGGGCCAGCAGCGGCGCCACGGAAACGAGGGCGAGCGCGCTGAAGATGCCGCCGATGAACGAGGCCACCGTGGCCATGTCGAGCGCTTTGCGCGACTCGCCCTTGGCCGTGAGCGCGGGCCCCTCGAGCATGGTGGCCGCGGCCGAGACCGTGCCGGGCGTGCCCACGAGGATGGCGGTGATGCAGCCGCCGTAGATGGCGCCGCAATACATGCCGAGCAGGGCCGAAAAGGCCTCCACCGAGGGCATGCCGAAGGTCAGGGGGATGAGCAGGGCCACGCCCATGGCCGCGGTGAGCCCGGGCAGCGCCCCGAAGATGATGCCGAGCACGACCCCCATGAGGTTGGCGAGGATGGCGTTCAGGCTCAGGGCGCTCAGGATGCCGTCGAGGATGGGTGTCAGCATGGTTCCTCCCGCGGGGCGGACTTAGGGCAGCATGACCTGGAAAAACCAGCCGAAGGCGACGAGCAGGCACACCGTCGTCAGGCTGGCCACAAGAAAGACCTCCAGCGGCTTGCGGCGCCCGAGCAGCGGCAGCGCGAGGCAGAGGAAGAAGAAGGTGCTGACGCCGAAGGCCCCGCCCCAGGCGAAGGGCGGCGACTCCATGTGCGCGAAGACATCGCCGAGGCCGATGACGCCGGCGAGGTAGAGGAAGAACAGCCCCACGAAGGCGCCCACTTTCTTGAGCACGCGCCGGTCGGGCCAGTAGGGCCTGGCGGGCGCCCGCACGAAGCCCTTGACGATGAGCACGGCGCTCAGGAAGGAGAGCAGGATGAGCACCGCTTTGGGCACGCCGGCGGGGCCGATGTTCTCGAGGGTGCCCCCGGCCGGAAGCTCCGCAACGCTTGAAAAGCCGATGGCGCAAAAGACGAGCAGAAGGAGGCCGCTTACAACGTCGGTGGGGCTTTTCATGGGCCGGCTCCGCGTGGGGCTAGAGATTTTGCACCGTGTAGGGGTGGTTGCGCCTGACGGACTTCAGGTGCTCCATCACCGCGGCGCGGCATTCGGGGATGGAACGGCGCTCCAGCGCGTCGATGATCCTCAGGTGCGTCTCCACGGAGAACTGGCGCCACTCGGTGTCCCGAAGTTCCGGGGAGCGGCAGTGCCGGTAACGCACATTGATGGCCTTGATGATCTCCACGAGGGCCGTGTTGCCGCTGCACTGGGCGAGCACGGTGTGGAAGGCGGCGTCGAGGTCGCCGTCGTCCTGCCCGGTGAGCAGGCGGCGCTGCTGGTCGCAGGTGATGATCTTGAGCTGGTCAAGCTGCTCGCTCGTGTGGCGCAGGCAGGCGAGCTCGGCGATCTCCGGCTCCAGCAGCTCGCGCGCCTCGAGGATGTCGTTGAAGGCCCCGAGATCTTCCATCACCGCGGGCGACAGCGGGATGACGGCGGAGGCAGCGCGCACATAGGTGCCGTCGCCCTGGCGGCTTAGAAGCAGCCCGCGCGCCACCAGCACCTGGATGGCCTTGCGCAGGCTCGCGCGCGAAACCCCGAGCGTTTCGGCGAGCACGCGCTCGGGCGGCAATTTGTCCCCTTCCTCAAACTTGCCATCGCGGATGAAGCGCCACAGCTTGTCGAGCAGTATCTGGAGGCCCGAGGGCGTCTTCTCGCGCGGGGGCAGGTATTGGATCTTGGAGGCGGTTCGAGTTTCCATCAGTTGTGAGTATGGGATATTGCGCTTTTTGTGTCAACCATTTTCACGACCAAAGAAATATTTATATCTCATGGATATTTATTATCTTTTTTATTTCAGAAAGGGGAAAAATGAAAATTGGGCAGAAAAGGTATGCCAATGGTCTGGATTTTTCCCTGACCTTAACTCCATTTTTCGGCGCAAGGGGCGCCCATGGGCGCGGGCTGGCAGAGGACGGCAATGCCGCGGCCGCATGCTGTGGGGATGGACGCGGCCGTAGAGAAAGGGGCAACGGCGACGGCTACCGACCGTGGACAATGGTGGAAGTGGTAAGGAGGCGGAGGGAAAGGTCGTAACGGCCTGTCGCGGGGGGAGAGGCCCGGCCGGTAGCTGGGGATGGTGAGGAGATCAGCGACTTAAGGGTTTAAGAATGTATGCGGAAAAGCCCACGCCAGCGCACCCGGGCGCGGCGGAGGCACGGGACGGCCGCGGGCATGGAGAGTGCCCCGGGCATGCCCGCAGGCGCCCAAGTGCCGGGTGGTCATGGGCGCCCTGAGCAGCGGGGCGCTGTTTTACTGCTGCGGCGCAGCCCTCAGTGCGCGCTGCCCCAGTCGCGGCCATAGCCCCAGTCCACCACGAGGGGCACGGAGAGTTCGACACCGCCGGGCCTCACCGACTCCATGAGGGCGGCCACGCGCGCCCCGGCCTCCCTGGCGCCGGCTTCGGGAAGCTCCAGCACGAGCTCGTCATGCACCTGGAGCACGAGGCCGGCCTTGAGGCGGCGCAGCTCCGCATCTTCGGCCGTGGCGATCATGGCGAGCTTGATGACATCCGCGGCCGAGCCCTGGATGACCGTGTTCACGGCTTGCCGCTGGGCCTGCGCCGCTGTCTGCCCGTTGGCCGAAAGGATGCCCGGCAGCCAGCGCCGGCGCCCGGCCAGCGTCACCACATAGCCGCGCTCGCGCGCGCCCTCGATGACGCGCTCGTAAAAGGCCTTGAGGCCCGTGAGGCGCGCGAAATAGCGGTCGATGAAGGCCCGCGCCTCGGCCGTGGAGATCTTGAGCTCCTGACCGAGCTTGTTGGCGCCCATGCCGTAGATGAGGCCAAAATTGATGGTCTTGGCCATGCGCCGCTGGTCGGGCAGCACCTTGTCCTGCGGCATGTCGAACACGAGGGCCGCGGTGCGGGCGTGGATGTCCTCCCCCTCGCGGAAGGCGTCCAGCAGGGCCGGGTCCTGCGACATGTGGGCGAGGATGCGCAACTCGATCTGCGAATAATCCGCCGAGACGAGGGCATTGCCCGGGCCGGCCACGAAGCAGGCCCGCATGCGCTTGCCGAGCGGCCCGCGCACCGGGATGTTCTGGAGGTTGGGGTTGCTGGAGGAAATGCGGCCCGTGGCCGTGGCCTCCTGGTTGAAGGTGGTGTGGATGCGGTCATGCGCGTCCATGTGCAGGGGCAGCGGCTCAAGATAGGTGGAGCGCATCTTCTCGAGCTTGCGGTACTGGAGGATGTTCTGCACGATGGGCGCGTCCGGCGCGAGGCGTTCCAGGGTCTCCTGACTGGTGGAGGGCTGGCCGCCGCGGGTCTTTTTGGGCGCGGGCAGGTGCAGACGTTCGTACAGCACCTCCCCGAGCTTCCGCGCGGAGCGGATGTTGAACTCGCCGCCGGCCTCCGCATAGACCTCGCGCGTGAGCGTATCGAGTTCGCGCTGCACGTCGTCGAGAAAACTGCGGAAGGCCGCGGGGTCGATGGCGATGCCGCGCTCCTCCATGGCGGCGAGCACGGGCACCAGCGGCAGCTCCAGCTTTTCATAGAGCCTTGTGAGCTCGTTGGCCGCAAGCTGCGCCGAGAGCGTATGCGCCATGCCAAGCGCCACGATGGCCGGCCCGCGCCCCTCGAGGCCCAGGGCGTCGCTCCAGCGGGCCGCGAGGCGCGACCAGCCGTATTCCCCGGCCTCGGGCCCGAGCAGGTAGGCCACGAGCCCGAGGTCGAGCACGCGGATCTTCAGCAGCCCCTTCCAGAAGGGCGCGGCCAGAAGCAGGGTCTTCAGGTCGGCCACGGCCACTTGCGCCGCCTTTTCCACCCAAGCGCACAATTCCGTCATGGGGCCTGTCCACGCATATTCCGTCACGCTGCCGAGCACCGTAGCCGGCGCTGGCTCCACGCCCCCGGCCTGTGCCTCGGCGGGGGCCACGGCCACGCGCGGCGGCCGGCCGGCGCCATCGGCCCAGATGAGGGCCACGGTGCGCCCCTCGCAGGGCGGGAGCTGCGCGACCTCTGCCACTTCCTCCGCGGCGGGTATGGCGGGCACTCCCAGCTCGAGCTGGCTGCCGCCCTTCCCCACACCGGCGGGGGCATCCCCGCTTGCCGCCCGGGCCGTGTCCGCCGGGTCTTCCGGCGCGCCGGCCACCGCCGCGGCCATGTCCGGTGCGGTCACATGGGGCGCCCCGGCCTGCACGAGGGCCGCTATCTCGCGCCTGAGCGCGAAAAGCTCGTATTCCTGCGCGAGCGCGCGGCATTCGGCGATATTGATGGGCCCCACGTCGAGCGCGCCAAGGTCGATATTGGCGCACACGCCGCGCGAGAGCCTGGTGAGCTCGCGCCAGGTGAACATGTCCTCCAGATGCGGGCGCAACTTGTCCTGCAACTTGGGCGGCAAAAGGGCGAAATGGTCGCGGATGTCCTCCAGCGTGGGGCAGATGGCGAAGATCTGGCGCGCGGTCTTGGGGCCGATGCCCGGCACGCCGGGGATATTGTCGCTCGCGTCGCCCACCAGCGCCTGCACGTCGGCCCACTGGGCCGGGGTAACGCCGTTCTCGGCCTCGAAGTCCGCCTCGGTGATCAGGCGCTCGTCCTTGGAGCCGGGGTCCCACATATAGACGTTGGGCGCGAGGCACTGCTTCAAATCCTTGTCGCCGCTGATGATGACCACGGGCAGTTCCGGCGCGAAGCGCGCGGCCAGCGCCGCTATGCAGTCGTCGGCCTCGCAGCCCTGTGACTCCTCGAAGGCGAGGCCGAGCGCGTGCACCATGCGCTCTATGGGCGGGAGCTGTTTGGCGAGGTCTTCGGGCATGGCCTCGCGGTTGGCCTTGTAGTCGGCATAGATCTCATGGCGAAAGTTCTTGCCCCGCCCGTCCTTGAGAAAGAGGAAGTGTTTGGGCTTTTCCTCGCGCAGGATGCGCAGGAGCACGCGCGTGACCACCACAAGGGCATTGGTGGGGAAGCCGTCGGAGCGCTGCATGTGGCGGTTGGCAAAAAAGCCCCTGTAGATGAAGGCCGTGCCGTCCATGAGGAAAACGGGGTCCGCATTGAGGCCGAGACGTTGCTTGAGCGACATGGCAGTCCATCCAGAGGGGCGCGCCCGGCCTCTGGGGCGGGGAGCGCCGGAAAAAGTATCGGGAGCGCGACACGCTTGCGCTTACCGGGCCGCGTGGCATATGATAACGGCATGGAATCGAGCCCGCAAGTGACGGCTGGCGCCGTCGGCGGCGTCTGGCGCGTCAGCGTGGGCGGCTGCTGGAACCTGGACACCCCCTGGCCGGCCACGGCGGACACGGCGCTCGCCGGCCTTGCCGACCAGCGCGTGACCGGGCTCATCCTCACCACAAGCGGCCTCGATTCGTGGGACAGCAGCCTGCTCGTCTTCCTCGTGCAGCTCGTCCGGCGCGCGCGGGCGCGCAAGCTCAAGGTCGAACTCGACCTCCCCGAAGGCCTCAAGCGCCTCATCGAGATGGCCTTCGCCGTGCCGCCCCGCGCCGGCGCCGAACGCGAGACCGAGCGCGGCGACGCCCTCGAGCGCATCGGCGCGGCCGCCCTGGCACTCCCCCCGCGCATCGCGGATTTTCTCTCCTTTCTGGGCGACGTGAGCATCGCCGTCTGGAACCTCATCATCGGCCGTTCGCGCATGCGCTCGCGCGACTTCATCAGCGCCATGTATGAATGCGGCGTGCAGTCGCTGCCCATCATCTCGCTCACAAGCATGCTCTTCGGGCTCATCCTCGCCTTTGTGGGCGCGGTGCAGCTCACCCAGTTCGGCGCGCAGATCTATGTGGCCGGGCTCGTGGGCATCGGCATGCTGCGCGTCATGGGCGCGGTCATGGTGGGGGTGGTCATGTCCGGCCGCATCGGCGCGGCCTATGCGGCGCTCATCGGCACCATGCAGGTCAACGAGGAGGTGGACGCCCTCGAGACCCTGGGCATCTCGCCGGTGGACTTCCTCGTTCTGCCGCGCGTGCTCGCGCTCACGCTCATGGTGCCCCTGCTCACCATCTATGCCGACCTCATGGGCATCATCGGCGGCTACCTCGTAGGCACGCTCATGCTGAACCTCAACCCCATGGAATACCTCCACGCCACGGTGCAGATGGTGCCCTACCGGCAGATCCTCATCGGGCTCGTGTACGGCACCCTGTTCGGCGTGGTCATCGCCATCGCGGGCTGCTACCAGGGCATGCGCTGCGGCCGGAGCGCCATGGCCGTGGGCCAGACCACCACGCGGGCCGTGGTCAATTCCATCGTGGGCATCATCGTCATGACGGCCATCATCACCATCATCTGCAACGTGCTCGGCGTCTGAGGCGCATATGGCCGATACCCCGCTTACCC
>CAMWVJ010000031.1 GCA_947177645.1 uncultured Desulfovibrio sp. | reverse complement strand
GATACCGACCCGGACATGGCGCTCGTCAACGTCAACAACAAGGTCAATCTCGCGCAGACGACCCTGCCCGAGGAAGTGCGCCGCCAGGGCGTCACCGTGGTCAAGCGCTCGCCCGCGGCGCTCATGTTCTTCTCGTTCTTCTCGCCCGACGGCCGCTATGACGAGGTCTACCTGCACAACTGGATGCAGATCAACGTGGTGGACGAACTCAAGCGCGTGTCCGGCGTGGGCGACTGCTCGGTGTTCGGCAACCGCAACTATTCCATGCGCATCTGGCTCCAGCCGGACAAGCTCGCCAAGTACGGCATTTCCACGCAGGAGGTGGCCGCGGCCATCCAGGAGCAGAACTCCCAGTTCGCGCCCGGGCGTCTCGGCGAAATGCCGGCCCCCAAGGACACCCAGCTCACCTGGCAGATCGACACCCTGGGGCGCCTCGTCACGCCCGAGCAGTTCGGCGAGATCATCGTCCGCACCGGGCCGGACAGCGCCATGCTGCGCCTGAAGGACGTGGCGGACATCAAGCTCGGCGGCCTTGACTACAGCGTGTCCTCGCGCTTCGACGGCATGCCGGCCTGCATGGGCGGCGTCTACCTGCTCCCGGGCGCCAACGCCATCGCCACGGGCGACCGCGTCTCCGCGCGCCTCGCCGAGATCGCCCAGACCATGCCCGACGGCATGGAATTCAAGCTCGTGGTGGACACCAACGACTTCGTTCTCGAATCCATCCACGAGGTCATCAGCACCCTGCTCGAGGCCATGATCCTCGTGTTCATCGTGGTCTTTGTCTTCCTCCAGAACTGGCGGGCCACGCTCATCCCCTGCATCGCGGTGCCCGTGTCCATCATCGGCACCTTCGCCGGCCTCTACGCGCTCGGCTTTTCCATCAACACGCTCACGCTCTTCGCCATGGTGCTCGCCATCGGCCTGGTGGTGGACGACGCCATCGTGGTGCTCGAAAACGTGGAGCGCATCATGAGCACCGAGCACTTGCCGCCCAAGGAAGCCACGGCCAAGAGCATGAACGAGATCACGGCGCCGGTCATCGCCATCGTGCTCGTGCTCTGCTCGGTGTTCATCCCCGTGGCCTTCATGGGCGGCCTCGCTGGCCAGATGTACAAGCAGTTCGCCATCACCATCGCGGTCTCGGTGACGCTCTCGGGCATCGTGGCGCTCACGCTCACGCCCTCGCTCTGCGCGCTCCTGCTCAAGCCGCACGCGGCCGACTACAAGCCGCCCAAGGCCTTTGTCTGGTTCGACTACGCCTTCGGGCGCGTGACCCACGCCTATTTGCGCGGCGTGCGCTACCTGAAGGACCACGGCGTCAAGGCCCTTATCCTCACGGCACTCATGTTCGTCGGCATCATCTGGCTTTTCAAGGTGGTGCCCGGCGGCCTCGTGCCCAACGAGGACCAGGGCTACACCCTCGGCATGGCCATCCTCGACGACGGCGCGTCCCTCAATCGCACCCAGACCGTGGGCGATGTCATCAACGACTATGGCCTCAAGATCCCCGGGGTGAAGCACCTCGCCAACATCAACGGCATCGACATCACCACGGTCTCGGTGAAGAGCAACTATTCCACCTTCTTCACCACGCTGGAGCCGTGGAGCAAGCGCAAGAAAAAGTCGGAATCGGCCGAGGCCATTTCCGACAGGATGAAGGCCGTGACCATGATGCAGCCCGAGGCCGTGGTGCTCGGCTTTTTGCCGCCGCCCATCAGCGGCATGAGCACCACCGGCGGCTTCGAGGGCTATATCCAGATGCGCGGCGACGGCACGCTCAACGACCTGGAGAAGCAGGCCAACGCCTTCGTGGCCGAGGCCCTGAGCAGGAACGCCGACGGCACGCCCAAGTACCCGGCCATCGGCAGCGTGCAGAACCTCTTTTCCACGGGCTCGCCGCAGCTCTACGCCAACCTTGACCGCGACCGCTGCAAGGACATGGGCGTCAACATCAGTGACGTGTTCACCACCATGAGCGCCACGTTCGGCGGCATGTACGTCAATGACTTCAACTATATGGGCCGCACCTTCCAGGTGCGCCTCCAGTCCGAGTCGCAGTTCCGCCAGCTCCCCGAGGACCTTTCGGATGTCTATGTGCCCAACAACAAGGGCGAGATGATCCCGTTGACCGCGCTCATGACGCTGGAGCGGCGCACGGCCCCGCAGGTGGTGGAGCGCTACAACGTCTTCCCGGCGGCGCATGTCATGGGCAACCCTGCGGACGGCTATTCCTCGGGCCAGGCGCTGGCCGCCATGGAGGCCGTGGCCAAGACGCTGCCCAACGACTATTCGCTCGGCTGGGTGGGCTCGGCCCTGCAGGAAAAGCTGGCGAGCTCGGACACCACCATGATCTTCGTGCTGGCGCTGGTCATGGTGTTCCTCATCCTGGCGGCGCAGTACGAGTCGTGGTCGCTGCCGCTCTCGGTGCTCACGGCCGTGCCCTTCGGCGTGTTCGGCGCCCTGGTGGCGACCTATTTCCGCGGGCTGGAGAATGACGTCTACTTCCAGGTGGCGCTCGTGACCATCATCGGCCTCGCCGCCAAGAACGCCATCCTCATCGTGGAATTTGCCGTGGACGCCTGGCATGACGGCCGCAGCCTCGATGTCGCCGCCATGCAGGCCGCGCGCCTGCGCTTTAGGCCCATCGTCATGACCTCGCTGGCCTTCATCCTCGGCGTGGTGCCGCTCGCCATCAGCACGGGCGCGGGCGCCAACAGCCGGCACTCCATCGGCACGGCGGTCATCGGCGGCATGCTGGGCGCCACCTGCATCGCCACGGTGTTCCTCCCCTATTTCTTCAAGCTCATCATGCAGATCTCGCTCAAGCTGCGCGGCAAGACCGACCCCAATGCCGGCAAAGGCAGCATGGACGAGGAGGTGGACGACCTATGAGTTTCAGCGCAGCCACGCCACGCACAGGGGGCCATGCCCTGAAACGCCTTGCCGCAGGCATCCTTTGCGCATGCCTCGCCTGCGCCCTCGCCGCCTGCTCCTTCGCGCCGCGCTATGAAAGGCCCGAGCAGGACCTGCCCAAGGAGTGGCGCTCGGTGGACCTTGGCTCGGCCCCGCTGGATACGGACTGGTGGACGCGGTTCAACGATCCCGTGCTCACGGCCCTCATCGACGACGCGCTGACCTATAACCAGGATCTCGCCGAGTCGCTGGCGCGCATCGACTCCGCCGCGGCGCAGGTTGGCGTGGCCACCGCGGCCCTCTTCCCGCAGGTGAGCGGCACGGGCGCGGCCACGGCGCAAAGCTCCTCGGAAAAGGCACCCAATGCCGTGCCCTTCGCGCAGAGCGGCATGTCGCGCGCGACCACGCAGTACCAGGGCGCGCTTAGCGCCGGCTGGGAGCTGGATCTCTGGGGCAAGGCCCGCAACCGGCGCACCATGCTGAGCGACGTGCTCATGAACAGCGTCATCGGCCACGAGGCCCTGCGCCTCTCCGTGGCCGCGCAGACGGCGCAGGGCTATTTCGCGCTGCTCGCGCTCGACATGCAGCTCGAAACGGCAAGGCGCACCCTCAAGAGCCGCGAAGAATCCTTCGGCATCTACACGAGCCGCTACGAGCAGGGCGACATCACGGAGCTTGACTGGCAGCGCGCCCGCGCCGAGGTGGAGATCGCGCGCGCCCAGGTCCACACGAGCACCGTGGCCGTGGACCAGGCCGAGGCGGCGCTCGCCGTGCTCATCGGGCGCTCGCCGCGCGACATTATCAACCGCGCCATGCCGCGCGGCCATGACATCGGCATCCTGCCCGCGCCGCCGGTGCTGCCCACGGGCCTCCCGTCGGAGCTGCTCATGCGCCGGCCTGACATCCGCGCGGCGGAATACCTGATCATGGCCTACAACGCCAATATCGGCGTGGCCCGTGCCCAGTTCTTCCCGTCCATCTCGCTCACGGGCGCGCTCGGCACCCTGAGCGCCGCCGTGGGCAACCTGTTCACCAACCCCGCCGGCACGTGGAGCTACGGGGCCAGCGGCTCGATCCCGATTCTGGATTTCGGCAACAACTGGTACAACCTCAAGGACGCCGAGGCCCAGAAGCGCGCGGCCGAGGCCGCCTACCGCAAGACCGTGCAGACGGCCTTCGAGGACATCCGCACCTCGCTCACGGCCCAGCGCGAGGCCGGGGCCATCGTGCGCAGCATGCAGATCGAGGTGGAGAGCCTGAGGCGCGCCACGGAGATCGCCCGTCTCCAGTACGACAACGGCTATACCGACTACCTCACCGTGCTCGATGCCGAGCGGCAGCTCTTCGCCGCCGAGCTTCAGCTGGCCTCGGCCCTGCGCGACAGGCTCAACGCCGTGGTCAGCGTGTGCATGGCTTTGGGCGGCGGCTGGTCGGATACGGGCGCCACGCCTGCCTTCCCCATCGTGGATACGGAAGAATTGCTGGAAGAAGAAAAGGCCGTGGGCGTGCCGGGGGCCCGTACTGGCGCGGGAACCGGCGCTGCCACCGGCGCGGGCGCGCGGCCATGAAGATGCGGAAACCCGGCCCCGGCCGGGTTTTTTTGTCTTGCGGGCGCCCGGGAGCTTGGCGCGGCTTCCTGCTCCTGCTGCTCCTGCTCGGGCCGGTGTTCGCGCATGCCCCCGAGGCGCTGGCGGCCACGGCCGCTCACCAGCCGGCGCAGAAGGGCAAGGCGCTGCACGGCCAATCCTGGGCTTTCGGCCAGTCCGAAGATCGCAAGGCGGCCATCTGGCGGCGCGGCGTGCCGGCGCAGAGCCTGAAGCAAAAAGCCCTGACTGGCGCGACTGTCAAGGGCCAGAGCGGCAAGACGGCGGTGGGCGGCAAGGCGGCGAAGGGCAGCAAGAGTGCGGCTGCCGGCACGTCAGGGGGGGCCAAGGCCGCTGCACAAAAAAGCGCCGCCCAAAAGAGCGCCGCGGGCCATGGTGCCATGGACACGGAAAGCGGCATCGACCGCGCGCTCGCCGCGGCGCAGGCCATCGCGGACGCCGAAGCGGCGGAAGCGGCCAGGGCCCAGCATGCCAAGCCCAAAGGCTCCTTGGGCATGAGCATGAAAAACTCGACCACCACCTGGAATGTCACGCCCATGCGCGAAGCCATGCGGCCGGACGAGGTGCTGGTGCGCGACAGGCACCATGTGCTCCGCGCCTTCGCCGATGTGGAGCCCACGGAAGATCTCAGCATCCGGGTCGGCCCCGAGCTCATCCTTAAAGATGAGCAGCACGGCGCCGAAAGCGCCGGCTCCAGCCAGCCGGACTCGGCCCTGGGCCTCGGCATGCAGTTCAAGCTGGATTTTTAGGCCGTGTTCTCCGGCGCACCCCGCATTTTATCACGTCCGGGCCGGGACAAAGAAAAGGCGCCCACGCGGGCGCCCTTTGTGTGGGTGCGTCTCTATGACATGGCGGATACTTTCGGCCTTACCCACGCAGCACAGCCACAGTACCGCCGCAAAAGCCGTAAACAGGACTTCTTCGCATCCGGCCGCGCCTACTTCCGCACCAGCTTAAAGGGGATGACATGGGTCTCGGCGTCCACTTCTTCCGTGGGGCCGAGCTCCCAGTCGGGTTCGCCCTGCCAGCCGAGGCGTTCACCCCCGGCGCGGGCCACGCCGGCCACATCGAGGACGGGATGACGCTTGAACACTTGCGGCAGGCCATAGGTGAGGCTGCATTTCAGGCACTTTCCCGGGCGCTGGCGAAGCTCGAAGGCGAGGCGGGCCTCCTTGTCCGTCACACTGAGGGAAACAAGGCGGATGTCATAGGCGCCTTCCTCGGCGCCGCCGAAGAGCGCGTCAAAAAAAGCGTCCGCGCGGGCCGCGGGAAAGATTTCATCCAGAAAAGGCTGGTCCAGTGCCGGCATGGGGGCTCCTTGGGGTGATGGCGGTTGCGGGCAGGGCGCAGCACCTCAGCCGTCGTTTGGCCTCATGAGGCGCGCCATATCTTCCTCCATAACCCGCAAATCCCCGCGCGGCAAGGCGGCCGGGGAGAAGCGGCCCACCAGCTCCTGCGGGCGCACAGGGACGCCCCCCGGATTGATGCCGGCAAGGCGGCCGAGATACCCGACGACCGCTTCCGGCGTGGCGCCGGCAGCCCTGAGCGCCGCGAGAGAGAGACTGGCATGGCGCTTGGCAAGGCGCTCGCCCTCGCTATCCAGCAGGAGCGGGATATGCGCATACGCGGGCGGCGTGAGCCCCAAAAAGCGCATGACGAGCAACTGGCGCGGCGTGGAGGGCAAGAGGTCGCGCCCGCGCACCACGTCGGTCACGCCCATGAGCCCGTCGTCCACGGCCACGGCCAACTGGTAGGCCACCACGCCGTCGGAGCGGCGCAGGGCGAAATCCCCGCCAAAGGCCTCGGGGCTGAACGCTTGCGGACCCCGGAACATGTCGTTGAAGCGGACTGCCTCACCGGGGCTGCGCAGGCGCAGGGCCGCGTGCCTCCCGGCCGCAACGAGGCGCTCCCGCTCCGGCGCCGTAAGGCTGCGGCACGGGTCGGGCCCGGCCGGTCCCTCCTCGCCGGCATGGGGCGCTGAGGCGAGCTGACGCAGCTCCTTGCGGCTGCAAAAACACGGATAGGTGAGGCCAGCCGACTCCAGCCGCGCCATGGCCCCGGCATAGATGTGGCCGCGTCGGCTCTGCGTCATGGGGCCGAGCCCGGGCGCGGCATCTCCCTCTTCCGGCCCGGCGTCCCAGTCCAGCCCGAGCCAATGGAGATCTTCCACGATGGCGGCGGCATAGTCCGGGCGCGAGCGCTGCGGGTCCAGGTCTTCCATGCGCAGCAGGACGCGGCCACCCTTGCTGCGCGCCGAGAGCCAGGCCAGCAGGAAGGCCCAGGCGTTGCCCAAGTGGAGCAGCCCTGTGGGGCTGGGCGCGAGGCGCCCGACCACGGGCCGCGCGTCCGGGGCTTTCGTCTCTTCCGCCGATTCGCTGTGGCTCATGCTGCTGGCCTTTCAGAAGTTCGGGCAATGGTTGCGATGTGGATACGAAAAAACGCGGCCAAGCCGCGTTTTTTCGCTGCTCCCCGGGGGGAGGAGATTCCAGCCGCGCAAACTCAGGAACGGTTCCGGCTCTGCTTGGCGCTGAGCGAAGAGAGGGTCTTGTGGCCGCTCTTGCGGGAAGCCGTGGACTTGGCCGCGGCCGGCTTGGCTGCCGCCTTGACGGGAGCCTTGCTGGCCTGGACGCGGCCCTTGACCGCGTTCTTGCCGGAGGCGGCCTTCTGCGCGGAGGCCACGGCGCCGCCCTTGCCGGACTTCTTGGTGGCGGACTTCACAGACTTGCCGGATTTCGCCGACTTGGCCGCGGACTTCGACACCTTGGACTTGGCGTTCTTGACGGACTTGCCCGCCTTGGCGGCCTTGCTGCCCTTGGCGGAAGCCGAAGCCACGGTGGCCGCCCTGGCGCCCTTGCGGGTCTCCCGGGCGTCGGCATAGACGGCGAGGCGGCTTTCGGCCTGAGCCACGAGGTTTTCGCCGCTGCCGATGGAGACGCGGCGCGCGCCGAGCAGGGTCTTGCTGAAATAGGGGTCGGAGAGGGAATTGATGCGCACGCGGGTGCGCTTGCGGGGGCTGTGGATGAACTTGCCGTCGCCCACGTAGATGCCGGTATGGTAGCCGCGCTTGGGGTGGCGGAAGGCCACGATGTCGCCCGCGCGCATGTCTTCGATATTGCGGATGCTCTCGCCCACCACGGACTGCTCGCGCGCCGTGCGCGGCAGCTTGACGCCCACGTTCCTGTAGGCCCAGTGGACGAAGCCCGAGCAGTCAAAGCCGCCCGGATTGGAGCCGCCGAGCACATAGGGCGTGCCGATGGCCGAGCGGGCGTGCTGGAGCAGCTTCTGGCCCGCCAGTTCCTGTTCTTCATTGAGGCTGGCTTCGTAGGAATGACGGAAACGCTCCACGCGCGCCTGTTCAGCGGCCTTGCCGCTTTTTTGCGCGGCGCAGCCGAAGGCCAGGCCGCAGGCGAGAATGAGCGCGCACACTTTCAATCCCTTTCCCATCCTTTTCCTTCCCCCTGTAAAAAGAACAGAATGCCGCGGCCGAAGCCTGGCCGCCGCGCAAAAAGCCAATGAAGCCGAAAAGCCCCGATTTTCGCAAGCAAGCCGCCCCGGCGCCATGGCGGCGCGGGCGGGCGCGAGCGAAAAGCAGGCTCAGGCCTTGAGATTCAGCAAGGTGCCGAGCATTTCGTCCGCAGTGCGCACGGTCTGGGCATTGGCCTCATAGGTGCGCTGGGTGATGATCATGCCGGGCATTTCTCTAGCAAGTTCCGTTCCGCTGGGGAGCGTGACACCGGGCGGCAGGTTGGCGGCCTCCCGAAAGTCGGCCGCGGTGCCGTCCACGCCATAGCCCGCAAACGCGCCCCCCAGGCGCGGCTCGCGGACGACCGAATCCAGCGTGACGCCCCGGCCCCCGGGGCCGGTGCCGAACAGCGCCCGCTGCGGCGTAAAGCCGTCAGTGGAGACATTGGCCACATTATGCGCGTGGACAGCCATGCCCCACGAGTGGGCCTGCATGGCACCCGCGCCCATAAAGAGGGCCGAAGTGATGCCTCCGCTGCCGGAAACGCCGTCCATGGTGTGCTCCTCGGAGAGGGTGTAGCACAAATATTTCAGGGTTGCAAAGCCTTTTTCCGCATCCGGCGCGCCGGGCGGCGCCCATCCCCTTGCCAGTCTCATCGGCAGGCGCGGGAAAACCTTAGGCCGCTCCCGCCGGACCGAAGAGCTTTGGGGCCACCGCCGGAGCACCGCGCCGGGCGGGGCTTGCCTTCGGGCGCCCGGCGCGGTACGCATGCACAGGGCGGACCCCCCCCCGGTG
>CAMWVJ010000030.1 GCA_947177645.1 uncultured Desulfovibrio sp. | reverse complement strand
ATAACGTCCGCGTTCGCTGTGTCTTTACGCCGCGGGGGCGCGGGCGAAAGGCGCGCAGGGGACGGGTGTCCAGACTCAAAGGCGCGGACGGCGGAGGGCGCCGCACCCTACAGGCCGTTTCCGTAGGAGGACAACCGAAGAGGCCGGTGTCCGGAACAGAACGATTCCGGCCGCAGCAACTCCCGCCGACGGGCACCCGCGGAACGCCGACGGCGCGCATAGGGACGAAGGAACGCGGGCGTTATCCGGCAAATGCCACGGGATAACGTCCGCGTTCGCTGTGTCTTTACGCCGCGGGGGCGCGGGCGAAAGGCGCGGAGGGAGCGGATGTCCAGACTCAGGCGCGCGGATGAGAGGCGTATCAAGGGCGGGCCTCCCACCCTCGCCGCGGCGCGGGCGGGACGTCAGCGCACGGCCACCTTCTGCCGGCCCACGACGTAGAGCCCGGCGGGCAGGGGCAGGCGCGTCGTCCCGGGCGCGACGCGGCGCACGGCCACGAGGACGCCCGAGGGCGAGTAGACCGAGAGCGTGGACGGCGCGGAGGCCGTCACCACGAGGCAACCCTCGCCGCCCGTGACGGCGGGCGAGGCGGACGGTGTGGCGGCGGGCGCGGACGGAACGTCCGTCAGGGGGTCGGGACGGAAGGCGAGGCCGAAGTGGTCGGCGCTCCACCAGTTGGACCCCGAGGCGTTCACGGCCGAGAAGTCGATGCGCAGCGAGGCGCCGGGCACGAGGCGCACCTCGGGCAGGGCGACGCGGTGCCAGCCCTTGACGTAGTCGGCGCCGGCGGGCAGGTCGAGCCCCGTACCGGTGAAGGGCACGGACTGCGTGTCGAGCGTGCGGCCGGAGGCGTCGGCCACCGTGGCGCGCAGCGTCATCGCCACGCCGGGTGAACCGCGCAGGAGGGCGCTCACGGTGTAGTAGCCCGCGGGCAGGTGGTCGAGCTGCTGCGACAGGGCGCCGGAGTAGGCCTCGGCGGCCCAGTGGTTCCAGTAGGGATTGGTCACGCTGCCGTCCCATCCCTCGCCCGAGGAGTAGCCGACGGTGCCCTGCACGGTCCATCCGTAGCTGTCGCGGCGCTCGCAGTCGGGGTTGACGAGGACGTCGGAGGCGTCGGCTCCGGTGCCGTCGGCCGACGGGCGGAAGAGGGCGGCGTAGCGGGCGTCGGAGGCGCGGCGCACGTCGCGCAGGAAGGCTTCGCGGCCCTCGGGCAGGGCCTCGTCAAGGGTGCCGGCGTAGCGCAGGCGGAACTCGTCGGCTCCGGCCCAGCGGGCGGACATGGGGCCGATGTTGCGCACGCCCACGCGCAGGCGGCCGTCGGTGACGGCGATGCGGGCTATCGTCTGGCGGCGCTGCGGGTCGAGCTCGCCGTCGTCGGTGACGGGGGCGAAGTATTCGTAGCCTCCGCTGCGGGCGTAGAGGCCCACGTGGCCGTTGACGGTGGCGCCTTCGACGCGGTCGGTCGTGTTGAAGCAGGCGGCCGAGAGCTCATAGACGCCCTCGGGCAGGTCGGTCACGTCCTGGCGATAGTCGAAGTGCTCGCCGGCGGGCGAGGCGTCCCACACTTCGAAGTACGTGTCGCCCGTGGCCTTGGTGTAGCCGTTGGCGGCCGAGCGGCGGCAGTCCCATCCCTCGACGGCGTCCTTGGTCGAGGTCTGTATGTTGGGGTTGACGAGGTAGCCGGCCGTGGCGGCGGCGCTGCGTGCGGTGCCTCCCGACGTGGTGGTCACCACGAGGCGGAACTCGTCGGCCTCGGCCTCGGTCAGTTCGAACTCGAGGGGCAGTTCGTAGGTCGTGGAGTCGAGCAGGGCGCGGTCGTCGATTTCGTGGAAGTCCTCGAACTCCCCGCCGGCGCGGCGGCGCTGGATGACCATGCGGTCGGTGACGTCGCCGTTGGGGTTGGTGACGACGAAGCGGAAGCGCCCGCGGGCGGCGTCGAGCCGCGTCTTGAGGGTGACGTCCTTGAGCGAGGGGGCCCACCAGACGGGCACGAACTGCACGGCGGCGTTGTAGGCGAAGGTGGACTTGTTGTCGCGGTAGACGACGCCGGCGGGCAGCAGGCTGCCGTCGTCGGTGTTGATGGCGGCGCGGTAGTAGCTGTCCCAGTTGTAGAAGGCGTAGCGCTCGACGAAGCTGCACGTGTCGAGCACGTTGAGTATCTCCTTGATGGCCTTGCGGTTTTTCTCGAGCCTCTCGCCGTAGTCCGAGGGCCACCATTCCTTGGTCCACGAGGCGCCGTTGTTCCACTCCGTGATCCAGATGGGGCGCCGCGTCTTGTTGTATATGGTCCGCAGCTGGTTGTACCACGAGGCGGCGTTGGGCGCCTCGTTCGTGCCCCAGTAGCAGTGCATGACGACGAAGTCGCAGCGGTAGGACATGTCGTTGCAGTGGCCGATGTAATTGTAGAGCCAGCCGGCGTCGGTGGGCGCGGGCGATCCGATGCGCATGCCCGAGGCCTGGAGGTCGGGCGTCTTGGTGCAGGCGGTCCATTCGTTGATGACGCCGCCGCATCCGCACTTGTCGGAGGTGTGCTGCTCGGCGTGCTCGGGCTCGTTGAAGCTGAGCACGTGGGTGCTGTTCTCATGGGCGTTTATCTGCGCCAGCGAGGGCCAGTAGAGGTGCTGGCGGATGGGGATGTACTCGGCGTCCTGCGTCGTGGAGCGGTCGGCGCTCCAGGTGTAGAACCACGTGGCGCGCACTTTCTTACACTCCGAGGCGATGGCCGAGTTGCTGTTCGTGCTACACCAGCCTTTCTTCGACACGTAGTTCCACTTGCGCACGTGGACGGACGAGATGCGGCGGTTGAGCGCCTGAGGCAGCACGGGCACGAGCAGGTCCGCGTGGTCGGCCACGTAGACGCGGCTGTAGCCCGAGCCGCCCGGACCGCTGGCCACGGTGGCCATGTAGCCGCGGCGCAGGATGAAGCTGCGCAGGCGGTTGCAGTCGGGCCCCAGGTCGTGGGCGCCCAGCCCCACGGTCACGGCCTCGCCGCTGTAGGCCTCGCCCGTGTATCCGGCAAAGGGGCGCACGTCGGCCGAGAAGGGGGCGAAGAGGGCGCCGTTGAGATAGACGTCGATGCGGGCGTTGATGCCGCGCACGGCCTGCGCGCCGCCCACGCGGAGCGAGGTGAGCATCGTGGCGCTGACTTCCGAGGGCAGCGTGTTGTCGAAGATGACCCATGCGCGCTCGTGCGCCAGGTTGAGGGTCGAGGCCGTCAGGGGCGCTTTCTCCTGCATGATGTGGAAGTCGACGGGTTCGTCGAGCGTCAGGTTCTGTCCGGCCATGCTGACGATGTAGCGCACGGGGTTGCCGTTCTTGTCGGCGGGTTTCTCGCCGGGCGCCACAACGCGCGAGGGGCTGACCACCTCGGCCATGTAGGCCGAGACGGCGCGGGTGCGCAGGAGCGACCACTCGCAGGCGTCGCCCGCGTCGGTCAGGGCGGGCACGGGGCGGAGCTGCGCCGTGGCGGCCTCGATGCCGTCGCGGTAGACCGTCACGCTGCCGCCGCTGACGGCGAAACGGAAGTCGGCGCCTTCGCCGGCGTCAGCGGCCGCACCGTCGACGGCGAAAGCCTGTCCGCCCAGGGTTATCCTGCGGGCGGAGAGTTCGGCCACGATGCCGAGGCCGGTTCTGTCGCGCACGACCATGGTCACCGAGTCATCCGCGGCGGCAAACTTCACGCCGCAGAGGCGGAGCGTGTAGGCATCGTCCATGTCGAACTGCGCCCCGGCGAGGAACCGCACGGACTCGCCCGTGCGGGCACCCACGAGTACGCCGCGCAGCGTGCGCGCGGCGTCGAGCAACTGCTGGGCGGTCTGCGCGTCGGCCGCGTCACGCACGGCCTGCGCCTTGTTCACGGCGTTCTTCACCTGCCGCTTCGTCAGCACGGAGTAGGCCTCCTGGCCGTTCATGACGGCTCCCTCGGCCAGCGCGGCATCAAGTTCCCGCAGGCAGAACTGGCGGTAGGAGGCGTCGAACGCGCCCTCGGCAGGCACGATGAGCCACTCGCTGAGGTCCGACGCAGCCTTGTCGTAGTAGACGCCGGTGTACGTCTCGTCCTCCTTGTCCGCGTCGCACCCGAGCCGGAGCGCCGGCGAGCGGCGGCTGGAGAGGCTGCCGCGGTCGCCGGCGCGCAGGCTCCAGCGGAAGTTGTCGGGCGCAGTGCCGGACGTGGTGCGGAAGAGGACGCTGTAGGAGTTGGACGTGCTGGCGGCCAGATAGCGCCCGCTACTCTTCTGGCGCAGCAGCCAGTAGCCCGGCGCGCCGGAAGCCTCGGCCGTGAACACATAGCCGTCGGCGCGGGTCCCGTCCGCCGAGAGGGCGGGCGCCCCGTCGGCGTTCTCGCCCAAAAGTTTCCCGTAACGGGCATGATAGAGGTAGTAGTCGCTGCCTGAGCGCACCTCGTTCGTCTCCGCCGCGCGCGCGCCGGCTCCCGTGGCCAGGGCGGCAAGCAGCAGAAAGAGCGTGAAAAGAGTCTTTTTCATGGTCTTATCTCGATTTAAAATGAATGTTTGCGCGTGCACAATAGTTTTGTAGAGGCAACAAATATAAGGAAAATATCGCTGGAAATCAAGCGCCGCCGGCCGTAAAATATGAAACGCGCCTGCGCCTGCGCGAGAGGGGGACGGCCGGCGGCGCAAAAAAAATCCCCGGCGTCCTTACGGACTGACCGGAGACTCTCCCCCTTTTGGTGACCCCGCTGGGACTCTAACCCAGGACCTTCAGAACCGGAATCTGACGCTCTATACAACTAAGCTACGGAGCCTTGAAGCGGTGCAAAGTTACAACTTTTTCCGTATTGTGCAAAGGGCGGGAGAAAAAAATCTTTGCCGCGGGCGCCGGCGCAGCGTCAAATATCCGGCGCCGGACGTTACATTTTTCTGAAAAGTATCGTATCTTTGCAACCGAAAAGAAAGCTTTCACCTAAAAAATCGTACCAAAATGAGTTATCTGATAAAGCCTGAAAATTATCGGGCGCTGCTCGACCTGCAGCAAACGGAACTTGCCATCAAAAAGATAAAGGACTTCTTCCTGAGCAGCATCTCCACGGAACTGAGGCTCCGCCGCGTCACGGCGCCGCTCTTCGTGCTGAAGGGCCTGGGAATGAACGACGACTTGAACGGCGTGGAGCGTCCCGTGGCGTTCCCCATACGGGACATGGGCGACGCCAAGGCCGAGGTGGTGCACTCGCTGGCCAAGTGGAAGCGGGTGACGCTCGCCGAGTATCGCGTGCCGCCGGGCTACGGCATCATCACGGACATGAACGCCATACGGGCGGACGAGGAGATGGGCAACCTGCACTCGCTCTACGTGGACCAGTGGGACTGGGAGCGCGTGGTCACGAAGGAACAGCGCACGACGGAGTATCTGAAGAAGATCGTACGGCGCATCTATTCGGCCATCCTGCGCACAGAATTCTACATCTGCGAGACATATCCGCAGCTGCAACCGTTCCTGCCCGAGGACGTGTATTTCATCCATGCCGAGGAGCTGCGCCGGCGCTATCCGGACCTGACGCCCAAGGAACGGGAGAACGCCGTGTGCCGCGAGCACGGCGCGGTGTTCATCATGGGCATCGGCGGACCGCTGGGCGACGGACGGGTGCATGACATGCGCGCGCCGGACTACGACGACTACTCGACGCCTGCCGAGGAGGGGCTGGAGGGGCTCAACGGCGACCTGCTGGTGTGGTATCCCACGCTGGGCCGCGCCGTGGAACTGTCCAGCATGGGCATCCGCGTGGACCGCGAGGCGCTGCTGCGGCAACTGCGCCTCAGCGGCAAGGAGGAGCGGAAGGAACTGTATTTCCACCGGCGCCTGCTCGAGGGCTCGCTGCCGCTGACCATCGGCGGAGGCATCGGACAGAGCCGCCTCTGCATGGTGCTGCTCCACAAGGCGCACGTGGGTGAGACGCAGTCCAGCATCTGGCCGGAGGACATGCGCCGGGAGTGCCGGGAGGCCGGCATGACGCTCATCTGACCGGCGACATGGCGACGCATGGAGAGAAGGAGCACCGCTGCTGCTGGCTGACGCCGGCGGGATGGCTCACGGCGCGGGAGCGCGGGGGATTCATCACGGGGCTGGACTGGCGGCGCACGGAGGACGCGGCGGAGGGAGATTGCCCCCTGTTGCGCGAGGCGAAACGGCAGATCGACGAATATCTGACGGGCAGGCGGAGGACGTTCCGTCTGCCCGTCAGGTTGGAAGGGGGCACGGAGTTCCGGCGCGCGGTGTGGCAGGCACTGTGCGACATCCCTTACGGCGAGACGCGCACGTATGCCGACGTGGCGCGGGCCGTGGGCCGTCCGCGGGCGGCACGGGCCGTAGGAGCGGCCTGCCACTGCAATCCCGTGGCCATCGTGGTGCCCTGCCACCGGGTGGTAGGCAGCGGCGGCAGGCTGACCGGTTACGCGGGCGGACTGGACGTGAAGGAACGGTTGCTGGACATCGAGACCGGCGGACGCGGATAATGGGACGCCGCCGACACGGTTCCCGACAGACGAACGCGGATTTTATCCTGTTGCATTTACAGCATAAAATCCGCGTTCTTCTGTGTTTTATCTGCGTCGGCAGCAGGCTGCCTACGGGCTATTTCGCATCCGCGGCACACTCGAGCACGGCGCCGCCGTTCACCGGCACGGTGAGTTTGAAGCGGCCGTTGCGGGCCACCTTCGTCGTACCGCACTCCGGCGTGCGCCCGTCCTTACCGTCGCGGTAGTAGCGCACCTCGCGTCCGGCCAGCATGGGCAACTCCAGCGTCAGCGTGCGCGCCTCGGGACCGGCGTTGAGCACGGCCACATACCAGCGGGCGCCCGCCCGGCGCGCCAACGCCACGTAGCGGCCGGGATAGCCGTCGAGGAAGCGCACTTCGTCCCAAGCCGTGGGCACGGCTTTCATGAAGTCTATCTCGAACGCGGGCTGCTCCGTCAGGTTGTTGGGTGCCAGGGCAAAGTTGTGCACGCTGCTCTGAAAGACGATGGCCGTGGCCAGCTGGAAGATGTCCGTCGTGCGGCGCACAGTACCACCGTCGTTACCGCGGTTGAGCCGGCTGTTGAGGATGGTGCCGCCGAAGTCCATGCTGCCCACGGCGTTGCGTATGAACGGGTGCAGGCAGGCGTTGAAGGCTTCGTTGTCGCAGAAGTGCTGCTGGAAGATAAGGTTCTCGCTGGCCAGCACAGCCTCGCTCGCGCAGTAGTTGGGATACATGCGTTCCCAGCCGCGCGGCAACGTGCAGCCGTGGAAAATGACCTGTATGCCGTAGTCGTTGGCATCGCTCAGGATAGCTTCATAAAGGCGCAACGTTTCCTGCTTGTCGCCCGCGAAGAAGTCCACCTTAATGCCCTTCGCGCCGTTCTCCTTCAGCCATTTCATCTCCGCCTTGCGGGCGATGGGATTGGCCATGCAGTTCTTGGGATCCTGCGGCGCGTCGTTCCATCCCCCGTTGGAGTTGTACCACACGAAAAGCTCCACGCCTGCCTCCCGTGCCCGGCGGAAGAGTTCCTCCATCCGCTTCCGGCCGATGTTCTTCTGCCATCCGCCGTCCACTAGGCAATACTCCCAGCCCAAGTCGGCGGCCAGGCGGATGTAAGTGCACTGATCCTCGAAATTCAGGCTGTTGTCCTGCCAGAGTATCCACGACCACGTGGAGCGGCCGGGTTTGTACACCTGCGACGGCTCGTAGAGGGGTTCCACGACGTCGAACGGCACCGTGGTCTCCACCACGGGCTTCAGCGTGGCGCCCAGCGTCAGCGTGCGCCACGGCGTGGCACAAGGCAGTCCCACCTGCGCACCCGTACTGCCGAAACCGTTGTTCTCGCCCGGCATGGGATAAGCTATCCTGTAGAGGCTACCGTCTGTGGCCTCGCTCAGACGGGAACCGCAATAGTTGCCGCCCACGCCTGTCTCGCTCACCAGCACCCAGCCGTCGTCACCCACGTGAAACAGGCAAGGGAACGTGTAGCCGCAACCGTACTTCGAAGGCGTGCCCACGGGTTCGTCCGGCACGTACTCTTCCTCGTAGCTCGGTTTGGTGCGCTTCCATCCGACCATTTCCGTCGACTGGGGACAGATGAAGGTCGTCGTACGGGCAGGGAAACGGAAACCGCTGGCCTCGCTGTCCACCACCATGCAAGCCGTCTCGCCCTGCTGCGGCATCCGATAGCGGAAGGCTATGTTGTTGTCGCTCACCCTAAACTCCAGCTGCAGGGGTTTCCCCTCAGCGTTGTGCAGCGTCACGGTCAGCACGCGGGCACGGTAGTCAACGTGGCTCACTTTGCTACGCGTCAGCTCGTACGATGTGGCAAGGCTATCTTCCGTCGCACCTTTCCACTGCATGCCGGTCGTGAAGTCGCCGATATTCGTCGACAGTCCCAGCGGGGAGTCTTCCACAAGCACGACCTCCGCGCGGCCGTCGCGACCGTCCCGGTAATATCCGGCCCGATAAATCAGCCGTCCGTCCCGCATGAACACGGTCAAAAACGTACGCCCGTCCGGACTCTCCACCGTCTTCACGGGATTTGCTTCTCCGGCTTCCGCCGCCAGCCGGGCATCACAGACCGGTGCATTCCCCGTCTCTCCGCCCGCAGCGGAAAACAGCGGCGCCGAAGCAGCCAGCCAACACAAAATCAGCAATGATTTCTTCCATCCTTTCTTCATGGTAAGTAGATGTTGAAAATTAGTTTATATCATAATTTTTGTGGTTGTTGGTGCGTTATAGTAATGAACCATAACATTTACGACTATCGCAAGAATCAAAGTTATACAACTGACAGACAAGCAACGTCTGCAACTGGAAGAGGGCTTT
>CAMWVJ010000029.1 GCA_947177645.1 uncultured Desulfovibrio sp. | reverse complement strand
GGGATGAGGAGGGTTCCGGCATAGGGGGCCTTTGCGCGCGGGCGCGCCAAAATGAGGCAGCGGGCATGCGCCGCCTCCCGTCCATGGAAAGCCAAAGAATACGCCATTTCGCCGGCATCCGCAAGGCGTCGGCCCCGGGGGCGCGAAATGCGGCTTGCCCCGCGCCCGGAATGCGCCTAACGTGAGGGGCCGTCCGGCACGGGGCCGGGCGCGGAAGCTGCGAGGGGAGCGGGACGCCATGGCGGACACAGTGGCCCAAAAGGCGAACGAGGCCGGCTTTGTGCCGGCCTTCGGGGGCGGCCTCCTGCCGGCCGTGGTGCAGGATGCCGCAAGCGGCGAGGTGCTCATGCTCGCGTGGATGAACGAAGAGGCCTGGCGGCGCACACTTGAGACGGGCGAGGCCCATTTCTGGAGCCGCAGCCGCCGCGAGCTCTGGCACAAGGGCGCCACATCGGGCCATGTGCAGCGCGTCGTGGCCGTGCGCCTCGATTGCGACAGCGACGCCATCCTGCTCATTGTGGAGCAGATCGGCGGCGCGGCCTGCCATACCGGGCACCGTTCCTGCTTTTTCCGCGAGTGGCGGGCGGGCGATGTTGCCGAATGCGCGCCCATGGTTTTTGACCCCGCGGCCGTGTACGGCGCGGCCGCATCTCCCTCCACTTCCAGCCACGGGAGCAACGCATGAGCGCCCAGAACCGTCCCGTCCTCAAGCTCGGTGTGCCCAAGGGCTCGCTCGAGGAGGCCACCATCCACCTTTTCGAGCGCGCGGGCTGGAAGATCCGCAAGCATGCGCGCAACTACTTCCCGGACATCAATGACCCCGAGCTTTCGGCCTCGCTCTGCCGCGTGCAGGAGATCGGCGGTTATGTGGCGGCCGGCGTGCTGGACGTGGGCATCACCGGCCTCGACTGGCTGGGCGAACGCGGCCATGAGGACAAGGTGGTGCGCGTAGCCGACCTTGTGTATTCCAAGAACTCGTCCAGGCCCTGCCGCTGGGTGCTGGCCGTGGCCGGGGACGCGCCCTATACCTGTGCGGCCGACCTCGCGGGCAAGCGCATCGCCACCGAGCTCGAAGGACTCACGCGCCGCTATTTCGCGGGCAAGGGCGTGGACGCCGACATCTTCTATTCCTGGGGCGCCACCGAGGCCAAGGTGGTGGAGGGGCTTGCCGACGGCATCGTGGAAGTCACCGAGACCGGCACGACCATCCGCGCCCACGGCCTCAAGATCATCGATGAGGTCATGGTGTCCTTCCCGGTGCTCATCGCCAACGCCGAGGCCTGGGCCGACCCCGTGAAGCGCGCCAAGATCGACCAGATCACGCTGCTCCTGCAGGGGGCGCTCCGCGCCGAGAACCTTGTGGCGCTCAAGATGAACGCCCCGGCAGACAGGCTCGACGCCATCCTCGAGATGCTGCCCGCGCTCAACTCGCCCACGGTGTCGCCCCTGCGTGACAAGGCGTGGCTCTCGCTGGAGACCGTGGTTGAGGTGGGCATCGTGCGCGACCTCATCCCGCGCCTGCGCGCCGCCGGGGCCGAGGGCATCATCGAATACGCGCTGAACAAGGTCATCTGAGGGTGCGTTGCCGCCCACCCCGAAAGGGGAAGCGGCTCTAGTCCGCGCTTTCTGGCTTGCGGCTGAGCAGGTCTTGCAGCTCGGCGCAGGCAGCCTCGCCGTCCATGCCCTGCCGGGCCGCGAGCTCGCCGAGGTTTTCGGCGGCGTCACAGGGGCGCACATAGAGAGGTTCGACGTCGCGGGGAAAATAGTTGCCGTGACGGGCGAGCAGGGCGAGGGCAGGGGCGCCCGGGTCTACGAGTTCGGGCATGACGATGGCGTCCGGCGCGCCCGCCGGGCCGCGTCCCGTGGCTTCGGGCTCGAAGCAGCGCGGGTTGCGACTAAGGCCGCTGCCGCAGGCGTGGCAGGGAGCCCCGGCCATGCGGGCAAGGGCTTCCTCCGGCGTGATAAGCTCCACGGGGCCTGTGGGCTGCGCCGGGATCTGCGGGCCATAGGAGCAAAAAGGCCGGTAGTGGACGAGGTTGCGCCGGGCATGGGTCACCACCAGGACGGGCGCGGGATAGAGCAGGCCGCGCTGCATGACCGCGCTGGTGGCCAAGGCCTGGAGATAGTCGAGGCTCGCGAGCTGGGCGTGCCCCGCGCGGCGCAGGGCCGCGGCCGTGGCGAGCACGAGGCGGATGCCCGTGAACGAGCCCGGGCCGGCCACGCAGCCGATGCGCCGGAAGCCGGCGGGCGCGATGCCGAGGGCTGCGCACATATCGCGCAGGGCCGGCGCCAGAAGCTCCGTGGCGCGGTGGGGCTCGTGCCACTCCTCAAAGCAGCGGCGCCGGCCGTTTTCCGTCACCAGTATCTGGAGCGCGCCCTCGGCGGCGTTGAGCACGAGCTCGAGCCCGGTGGAATAGCCAGGCGTGCGCGCGCTCATTTGAAGAGCCGCCATACGTCGTTGAAGGTGGCAAGCGCCATGAGGCCCACCAGCAGGAAGAGTCCCACGCGGGTGGCCATTTCCTGCGCCTTTTGCGGCACCGGGCGGCGGAAGATCATCTCGATGAGGCAGAAGACGATCTGGCCGCCGTCCAGCACGGGCACGGGCAAAAGGTTGAGGATGCCGAGATTGACGCTGATGAGCGCCGTCAGCGCGATGAGGCCGGCGAGGCCCTGGTGCGCCTGCTCGCCCACCATCTGGGCGATCATGATGGGGCCGCCCACCTGATCCAGCGGCACCACGCGCTGCGCCAGCTTGACGAAGCTCTGCCAGGTGAGGGAGACCATGCCCCAGGTCTGCCGGGCGCCGGCCGCGGCGGCCGCCCAGAAGCCCTGTGGCTCGGCGCTTACACTGTTGCCCGCGCGCACCCCGATGAGCCACGCGGTCTCCTCCTCGCCAAAAATGGTCTTGCGCGTGGCGCGCTCAGCCGTGAGCTCAAGGTCGAGGATATGGCCCCGCGCTTCCGGGCCGCTCTCCCCGGGCGTTTCGGGCCGCAATACCTCAAGATGCAGCGGGCGCCCGTCGCTGGCGTTGATGGTGGAGGACATGGACTCCCAGCTTTCCAGCTTTTTGCCGTCGATGGCGAGGATGCGGTCGCCGGGGACGAGCCCGGCGCGGGCGGCGGGGCTGCCGGCCGAGACGGCGCCCACCACGGGCTGGAGCACGGGCACGCCCCAGCCAAAGGCCAGCGCCCAGCAGAGCAGCCAGGCGAGCAGGATATTGGCCACCGGCCCCGCCGCCACCACGAGCAGCCGCTGCCACGCGGGCCTGAGCGCGAAGCTCTCCTTGGGCGTGAAGCCCGGCGGGATGTCGGCCTCGTCGCTTTCGCCCACAAGGGCCACATAGCCGCCCAGGGGGATGAGCGAGAGCGCGTATTCGGTCTTGCCGATCTTGCGCTTGAGGATCTTGGGCCCGAAGCCGAGCGAAAAGGTGGACACGCCCATGCCGAGCGCGCGGGCCACGGCGAAATGCCCGAGTTCGTGGAAGAAGATCAGTCCGCCGAGGACGATGATCACGGCAACGATGGTCGTCAGCACTTTGGCTCCTCGGGATGGGCGGCGCGGCGGCGCACCAGGGCGCGGCAGGCGCGGTCAAGGGCGTCCACGCGGGCGGCGAGCTCGAGGGCGAGTTTTGCCGCGCGGGCTTCGTCAAGGGGGCCTCGGGGCAGCTCGCCGGGAGAAAGCGGCGCAAGGGCGCGGCCCTCGTCAAGCCCGGGCAGCGCGTCAAGCGTGGCCGAAACAAGGGCCGGGATGTCCGTAAAGCCGCAGCCGCCGTTGAGAAAAAGCTCCACCGCCGCCTCGTTGGCCGCGTTGAGCGCCACGCAGGCAGGGCCGAAGCCGGGGGCGCCCGCGAGGGCCGCGCGATCGGCCACAAGCGCCTCGCGCGCGAGGCTGAGGCAGGGGAAAAGCCCCGCATCCGGCTCCTCGAAGGTGAGGCTCCCGACCTTGGCGAGGTCAAGGGCCGGGGCGCCGCGGCCGGCGCAGATGGGCCAGTCCAGGCAGTGCCCGATGGGGAGCCGCATGTCCGGCGCAGCCAATTGCGCCATGAAGGAGCCGTCGGCAAATTCGGCCAGCGAATGCACCACCGACTGCGGATGCACGAGGATGCGCACCCGCGCAGGCGTGACGCCGTAGAGGTGCACGGCCTCCATAAGCTCAAGGCCCTTGTTCATCAGGGTGGCCGAGTCGATGCTGATCTTGGCCCCCATGCGCCAGTTGGGGTGGGCGAGCGCCGCTTCCGGCGTCACCCGGGCGAGCTCTTCGGCGCTCCGGCCGCGGAAAGGGCCGCCCGAGGCCGTGAGCACGAGGTTTTTCACCTCCTGCCCGCGCCCGGCGACGCACTGGAAGAGCGCGTCATGCTCCGAATCCACGGGCAGCACGGCTGCGCCCGTGCCCGCGCAGATGGCGCGCACGAGGGCGCCGGCGAGCACGAGGGATTCCTTGTTGGCGAGTGCGACCATCTTGCCCGCAAGGGCCGCGGCCAGGGTGGCCGTGAGACCGGCTGCGCCCACCTGCGCCGAGAGCACGGCCTGCGCCCCGTCAAGCGCGGCGAGGCGGGCATAACCGGCGCGGCCGGTGAGGATCTCGGGCGCGTAGTCAGGGGGCAGCAGCGGGCGCAGGGCCGCGGCCGCCGCATCGTCGAGCACCGCGAGCACCGGGGGCCGGTGGCGCAGGGCCTGCCGGGCCAGAAGCTCCACATTGCGGGCGCAGGCGAGACCCACGACCTCAAGGCGCCCTTCGGACGCCTCCACTACAGCGAGCGCGTTGCGGCCAATGGAGCCGGTAGAACCCAGCAGGGCCACGCGGCGCGGGCGGATGGCGGCGAGGGATTCAGCCGGCGGCGGCGAGATATAGTCCACCGCCGGACCCCCGCGTCCGGGCCAGAGCGCGGTCACGGGCGCCGCCCCCCAAAGCCGCGGTCAGCGGCGCGCCTGGGTGCGCGCCTCAGAAGAAGGAGAACCACTGGTCCACCACCGCCACCATGGGCATGGCGAAGAGAAAGCTGTCCGCCCGGTCGAGCACGCCGCCGTGCCCGGGCAGGAGAGAGCCGGAATCCTTCACGTTCACCGAGCGCTTGAGCGCGGACTCGAAAAGGTCGCCGAGCTGGGCAAAGGCGTTGACGGCCACGCCGAGCAGCGCGAAGGCGAACCACCCCGCCTGCCCGAAGATCTCGCCGTAGACGGCGCAGAAGATGACGCAGGCCACGAGGCTGCCCACAGCGCCCTCGGAGCTTTTGTTGGGACTCACACGCGGCCAGAGCTTGTGGTGGCCGAAGCGCGTGCCCACGAAATAGGCGGCCGTGTCGGACGCGGCCACTGCCGCGAGCACGAAGATGAGCTTGAGCGTGGAGAGATAGGTGGCCGGCAGAAGCAGCAGCGGCACATAGGCGAGCCCGGCCATGAAAATGCCGCTCGCCGAAAAGGCGTTTTCCTCCTCCACCACGTCCCAGCGGAAGAGGAAGGAGAGGGCCGCCAACACAAAGCCCGCGCCGAGACACACCAGCGCGTCCTGCGGGCGGTGCATCCAAGTGAGCACCAGCATGGCCCAGCCGAGGCCGATGGCGCAGATGCGGCTCGGGATGCGCCCGCGCGGCCCCCAGAAGAGGGAATAGAATTCCCACAGCCCGAGCGCCGACACGAGGAGGATGACGCCGAGAAGCGGCCAGCCCCGGCACCAGAGCACCAAAAGCAGCCCCGCCGCCAGGATGAGGCCGGTGACGGTCCGGCGGAGGTCCACAGCATGGTCAACAGCCATCGGCCTGCTCCCGCGTTTTGCCGAAGCGGCGCGAGCGCCCGGCATAGTCCTTGAGGGCCTTGCCCAGCTCTTCGGCCCCGAAATCGGGCCAGAGCACCGGCGTGAACCAGAGCTCACTGTACGCGCACTGGTAAAGAAGGAAGTTGCTCAGCCTCTGTTCGCCGCTCGTGCGGATGAGCAGGTCCGGGTCGGGCTGGCCGGCCGTGTCGAGCCGGTCGGCAAGCGCGGCCTCGGTGATGGCCTCGGGCGCGAGGGCGCCGGCCGCGGCTTCGGCGGCGAGCTTTTTCGCCGCCCGCACGAGCTCGGCCCGGCCCCCGTAGTTGAGGGCCAGGTTGAGGGTCATGTCGTTGCCCGCTGCCGTGCGGTTCATGGCGTGGCGCAGGGCCGTGCGCTGCGCGAGCGGCAGGCCGTCGAGGTCGCCCAGCACCTGGAGCCGGATGCCCTGCTCCAGCATGGTGGGCACCTCCGCGCCGAGAAATTCGAGCAAGAGCCCGAAGAGCGCGCTGATCTCGGTTTTGGGGCGGTTCCAGTTCTCGCTCGAAAAGGCGTAGAGTGTGAGGTGCGGGATGCCGAGGCGCCGGCATTCGCGCACCACCGTGCGCACGGCGTCGGCCCCGGCGCGGTGCCCTGCCGTGCGCGGGAGGTCGCGCGCCTGCGCCCAGCGGCCGTTGCCGTCCATGATGATGGCGATATGTTTGGGCAGCTTTTCCGCGCCCTCCTGTGCCCCGCTCATGTCATCCACGTCAGATGTCCATGATTTCCTTTTCCTTGGCCTGGCAGCGGGTGTCGGCCTCGGCCACGAAACGGTCGGTGAGCTTTTGCACCTCGTCGGTGGCGCGCTTGAGCGCGTCTTCCGTGATCTCCTTCTCCTTTTCCGCGCGCTTCAGGCTGTCGTTGGCGTCGCGGCGCACGTTGCGCACGGCCACCTTGGCCTCCTCGCAGTATTTGCGGGCCACCTTGACGAGCTCCTTGCGGCGCTCCTCGGTGAGCGGCGGGATGGAGATGCGGATGATCTTGCCGTCATTGACCGGCGTGAGCCCGAGGTCGGACTTGAGGATGGCCTTTTCCACCGCGGCCATGCCGCCCTTGTCCCAGGGCTGGATGGTGAGGGTGCGGCTGTCGGGCACGGCCACGGAAGCCATTTGGCTGATGGGCGTGGGCGTGCCGTAATAGTCGGCCTTGATGCCGTCCACAAGCGCCGTGGAGGCGCGGCCGGTGCGCAGCTTGGCGAAGTCGCGCTCAAGGGAGGCGAGCGCCTTTTCCATGCGGTCTTCGGTGTCCAGCAGGGTGGTGTCGATGTCCATGGCTTCTTCCTTGCGGGGCTGGCCCCGGCTTGATGGCGCGTGAGGTCCCGGGGGCGCTCACTCCTCGCGGACGATGGTGCCCACGGGCTCGCCCAGGATGGCGCGCCTTATGTCGCCCCCGAACATGCGGCAGACGATGATGGGCACATGATTGTCGCGCACGAGCGCAAAGGCCGTGGCGTCCATGACGCCGAGGCGGCGGCGCAGGGTGTCCTCGTAGCTGATGTGGTCGAACTTCACGGCGTCGGCGTTGGTGGCCGGGTCCTTGTCATAGATGCCGTCCACCTTGGTGGCCTTGATGATGGCGTCGCACTTCAGCTCCATGCCGCGCAGGGCCGCCGTGGTGTCGGTGGTGAAATAGGGGTTGCCCGTGCCGCCCGCACAGATGACCACGCGGCCCTTTTCAAGGTGGTGCAGGGCGCGCCGGCGGATGAAGGGCTCGCACACTTCCTTCATGTTGATGGCCGAAAGCACGCGCGTGGGGTAGCCCAGCTTCTCGAGCATGTCCTGCACAGCGAGCGCGTTGAGCACCGTGGCCAGCATGCCCATGTAATCGGCGGAGGAGCGCTCCATGCCCTTGGCCGAGCCGGAAAGCCCGCGGAAGATGTTGCCCCCGCCGATGACCAAGGCCATCTCCACGCCCATGTCGAGCACCGAGCCGATCTCCTCGCAGACGGCGGCCACGGTTTCGGGGTCGATGCCGGTCTTGTGGGCGCCGGCCAGGGCCTCGCCAGAGAGCTTGAGTAGCACGCGCCCGTACTTGAGCCTGTGCTCGCCTGTCGCGTTGTCTTCGGTCATGGCTCCGCCTTGATTGGAGGTGGCTGGTTCCCGGGCCGGCCCTTGCCGCAACGCGTTGAGGATACCAGAAAATCCGGCATCCTCAAAGTCTTTTTGCGCGGTGCGGGTGCGGGTTCAGGCGCCGAAACGGCCGATGACAAGTTCGTCAAGGCTGCGCTTGGGCACATGGTGCACGCCCTGGGCGTCGCGCCAGTAGTTGAAGGAGCCGTCCGCGGGCATTTCAGCGATGGCGCGCTCCTCTTTTGCCACGCCGAGGCCGAGCACCAGCGGGATGTCCATGCCCGCCGGAACCTTGAGCAGGGGCGCAGCGGCCGTGCGGTCCACCGACCAGATGATGCAGCAGCCCCAGCCTTGGGTCGCGGCGGCGAGCTGGATGGTCTCGCTCGCGATGCCCGCGTCATAGGGCGCGAGCTTGGCGCCCTCGGCGGGGGCGAGGATGGCGATGAAGGCCGTGGGCCGCTCGCCGGGCTTGGGCGTGCCCGCGTCCTTGAGGGCGCCGGCCCAGCGCGTGAGCCTGAAGAGCTCGTCGCAGGTCGGGCCGTGTGTCACGAGGATGAAGCGCAGGACCTGCGCGTTGCGGGCCGAGGGCGTCAGGCGCGCGCAGTCCACGAGCCATTCGAGGTCGGCCATGCTGAGGGGCTGATCTTCCACAAAGCGGCGGCAGGTGCGCGCCTCACGGACAAGGGCCAGAAAATCGCGTGGGCTTACGGGCATGGGTTTCTCCTTTATTTTGTGCATTTGCGAGTTTGTGCAGTGCTTGTGCGCGCCAGTAATGCCGAAATTATCCGTCAAAAACAGCCTTGCTTCAGCCGTTGCGACGCAGGAAGCTACGGATGAAGACAGCAACAAGTCGCCGCAAATGTCAACCAAAGATGCCACTGTCGCTATCCGTAAGCAGGCAGAGCCTGCTAACGGCTACCGCTTTGCTGCTTGCTGCGTCAGAAAAAAATTTCCTCGGTCGAGTACTTAAGTACACTCCCTT
>CAMWVJ010000028.1 GCA_947177645.1 uncultured Desulfovibrio sp. | reverse complement strand
CATGCGGTCTCCTGAAGCCGTTTTTTTCGGGACGGCCCTGAGGGGCCGGCGGTCAGTTCAGAGGGTCGCCCCCCGCCGTCTCTCCACATCCGCGGCTCTTGATGGAGCGGGAAACAAAGGCCAGCGTTTCTTCATAAAGCCCCTGCGGGGCGTAGGGCGTGAGCACGCGCGTTCTGTTGGCGCCCACGAGGAGCGAAATGACCACCTGCGCCGTACCGTCCGCGTCGAGCTGGACGAGGCTCCCGTCCTCCACGCCGCGCACGAGCAGCCCGGCGAGCAGTTCATGGATGCGGGCGAAGCGTGAATCCATGAGGTCGCGGTCGGTCTTGGTCTTCATGTCGCTGTAGGGGGAGCAGCGCACGAGGACGAGCCAGTTGGAGTGCGGATCGATGGAAAAATCAAGATAGGCGCGGCAAAAGCGCATCACCGCGTCATAGCCCGTGGGCGCGCCGGCCACCGCCTTCTTGAGGTGCGCGAGGAACTGCTCGAGCACGTCCAGCCCGGAGGCGAGGAAGAGCTTTTCCTTGTTGCCGTAGTGGTGCGTCAAAAGGCCGAGGGCCACGCCGGCGCGGTCGGAGATCTTCTTGAAGGTGGTCTCCGCGTAGCCGTATTCGCCAAAAAGCTCCTTGGCGGCCTGGAGGAGGGCGGCTTTCTTGCTCGGGTTCCTGTTCATGCGTGGCCTCGCGCGGGCTCAGTTGCCGCGGCTGCGCCGAAAGGCGGTCTGGGCGTAGCAGCCAAGGCGCTCCAGGCGCCGGTCCACAAGGTCATACAGGCTCCCGGGGGTGAAGCGGCCATTGGCGCGGCGCCTGCCCGCCGGAAGGCCGCTCAGGAGCATCAGGGCCTCTTCTATGCGGCGCACGGGGTAGATGGCGAAGCAGCCGGCCTCCACGGCTTCGAGCACTTCGGGCGAGAGCATGAGGTGGTCCACATTGTCATAGGGGATGATGACCCCCTGCGAGCCCGTGAGGCCATGCCGCCCGCAGACCTTGAAAAAGCCCTCCACCTTGCGCGTGGCGCCGCCCACGGCCATGATCTGCCCGGAATGGCTCACCGCCCCGGTAAAGGCGAGGTCGAGGCGCATGGGCACCTCGGCCAGCGCAGAGAGCAGGGCGGCGAGCTCTGCGCCAGAGGCAGAATCGCCCTCGATACCGGCGTAGCTTTGCTCGAAGTAGAGCGAAGCCGAGAGCATGAGGGGCTTGGTGCGGGCGAAGAGGTCGGTGAGGTAGCTCTTGAGGATCATCATGGCCTTGGTGTGGATGGGGCCGCCGAGGTCTGCCTCGCGCTCCAGATCGATGATGCCGTCCTGCCCCACGCCCACGGTGCAGGAGATGCGGTGCGGCAGGCCGAACTCGTAATTGCCGTGCCAGGTCACGGAAAGGCCGTTCACCTGCCCCACGGCCGAACCCGAGGTCTGCACCTTGATGATCTCGCGGTCATATTCCTCCATGAAGGCTTCTTCATCGAGGTTGGCGCGGTAGGTGCGGGCGGCGTAGGCGTCCTCGAGAGTGGCGGCGTTGACGGTGGCGAGCCCGCGCAATTGCGCGAGCGCCGCGGCCTCGATCATGAGCTCGCGCAGGAGCGGGAAGCGCAGCGAGAGCCGGCGCTGATCCTCGCAAAGATGCGAGCCCAGATCCACGAGCCACGCCAGCGCGTCGCGCCCGAAGGGCGGCAGTTCCGCCTCGGCGGCGATGCGCGCGATATGCCCGAGATAGGCGCGCACATTGGGCGCCGTGCGCTCGGCCACGTCGGTCATGTGGGCCTTGATGCGGAAGAGCTTGGGAAAGCGCTCGTCGGCCATGAGCAGGCTTTCGTACAGGTCCTCGTCGCCGATGAGCACCACCTTGAGGTCCAGGGGGAGCGGCTCGGGCAGGATGCCCTTGGTGCGCATGGCCGTCTCGGGCACCTCGCCGCCGTCCTCGATGCGGGCCTGGTTGGCGCGCAAGGCGCGGAGCAGCCCCTCCCAGGCGCCGGGATGCTGGAGGATGTCCTCCATGTGCAGCACGAGGAAGCCGCCGTTGGCCTTGTGCAGGCTGCCCGAGCGGATGAGGGTGAAATCGGTGACGAGGGCGCCCATTTCCGATTCGCGCTCCACGCAGCCGAGCAGGTTCACGGCCGTGGGATTGTCTTCCACCACGATGGGCGCGCCGGCGAGCTCGCCATTGTCAACAAAAAGGTTGACTTCATAGCGATAAAAGCAGTCCTCCGCCGGGGGCTGGCCGTGATCCCCCGGGCCTGCGCCCGCATCGCGCGGCAAAAAGGCCTCGGTGCTGCGCAGGATGTCCTCGCGCAGGCCGTCAAAATAGGCCCGCATGGCCGGCGTGGGCGAGATCTTGAGCATGCGGTCGCGCACCGGCGTGAGCTCGGCGTCGAGCACCTGCTTCATGGCCTGAAGCTCCAGCTCGCGTTCGTCGTCGCGGAAGGATTCTTCCGCCTTGTTCATCTGGCGCAAAAAGCCGGCCATCTTACCGGCGAGGCTGTCCCCACGCCGCTTGAGGTCAAGGCGCATGGCAGTGTCGAGGCGGCCAAATTCCTCCTCGGAGAGGCGCTTGCCCTTGACGAGCGGCGAGAGGGTAAGGCCGCCGTTTTCGTCCACATCGAGGTTGAAGCCGCGATGGGAGGCCACGTCGTTCATCTTGTGGATGAGCCCGGTGCGCACTTTCTGGAAGCGCTCCATGAGCCGGTCGCGCTGGCGCGCATAGGCCTGCGTTTCAAAGCGGCGCGCCAGTTCGCGGCCGATGGCGTCTATGACATCCTTCAAGGAGTCCTTGAACTTTTTGCCCTGCCCGGCAGGGAGCGAGAGCAGCACCGGGCGGTCCGGGTCCGCAAAATTCTGCACATAGACGAGATCCGGCGGCGTGGGCTTGTGCCGGGCGCGGGGCCTCAGGTAGTTGAGCAGCATATAACTGCGGCCAAGGTGAGCCTCGCCGGAAAGGTAGACATTGTAGCCCGTGGCCCGGATCTGGAGGGCGAGGTCAAGGGCCTGCATGGCACGCGGCTGGAAGGGATCAGAGCGCGAGGCGCCCTTGCGCGGCGCAGGAACGGCCGAGCTGTCCGCCCAGGGGATGCGGGCCGGGTCATAGGTGGCGTGCAGGCGAGAGGCCGGCAGGGGAGCGATGCGTGCCATGCTGTAAACTTAATGTTCTGGATAAAGTTTTTGCAGGATGTTCCGGGCGCCGCCGTCCAGCAGTTCCTGCGCCAGCGCCTCGCCTATCTGGCGGGAGTCAACGGCGTCGCCGCGCCTTTCGCCGCGCAGGATGAGGCTGCCGTCCACTTCGGCGACGAGGCCTTCGAGAACGAGGTTCTCCTCGTCCACAAAACGCGCGTGGCCGGCGATGGGCACCTGGCAGCCGCCGTCCAGCCCGGCGAGGAAGGCGCGCTCCGCGTCCACGCAGACGCGGGTATCCCTGTCCTCCAGGCTGGCGAGCAGGACGAGCAGGTCATAATCATCTTCGCGGCACTCGATCCCGAGCGCCCCCTGGCCCACGGCGGGGAGCACGCGCTCAGGGTCCAGTGGGAACATGTAGGGCGCGCGCAGGCCGAGGCGCTGGAGGCCGGCGGTGGCGAGCACGATGGCGTCAAAGGAGCCTTCCTCCAGCTTGCGCAGGCGCGTATCCACATTGCCGCGCAGGCTCGTGATGCGAAGGTCGGGCCGGATGGCGAGCAACTGGGCCTGGCGGCGCAGGCTGCTCGTGCCCACATGGGCGCCCATGGGCAGGGTCTCGAGATTGGGGTACTGGCAGGAGAGCAGGCAATCGGTGGCGGCTTCGCGAGGCGGCACGCAGCCAAGGAGCAGCCCTTCTGGAAGCTCCATGGGCACATCCTTGATGCTGTGCACGGCAAGGTCCGCGCGGCCGTCTATCAGGGCCTCCTCTATCTCCTTGACGAAGAGGCCCTTGCCGCCCACCTTCGCCAGCGGCACGTCAAGGATGACATCGCCGCGCGTCTTGATGACGTTGAGCGAGATGGAAAGGCCCGGGTCGAGCTCTTCGAGAAGGTGTTTGACGTGGGCCGCCTGCCAGAGTGCCAGCCTGCTGCCGCGCGTGGCGATGACAAGGTGCTTGCGCATGCGTACCGCCCTGGCGGCTTTGCCGCCGCCGCCGGGACCGGCGGGGATGGTTGCGGAAAGATGGACCGATATGTGGGGCCTGCTAGCGGCCGCAGCTCGCACAGTTGCCGCCGGAACAGCCGGCGCAGCCGCCCCCGGAGGAGGGGGGCGCCATGTCGAAGGACATGCCGCCGTCGCTCCTGCAGCGGGCGCAGCGCGACATGAGCTTGTGCGTTTCCGTGGAGCCGCAATAGGGGCAGGCGGGCATCTCGTCGCCGAACACCAGTTCCTCAAAGTCGCGGCCGCATTTTTCGCAGCCGTATTCATAGATGGGCATGGTCAGTCCTTCAGCTTACGGCGCGCTTCCAGCAGGGGGGCGAGCGCGGCCGCGTTCTCGAAAAGATAGTGATCCGTCAGCTGGCAGAAAAGGTGCCCGGCGGCGATGTGCAGCTCCTGCACGAGGGGCGTGCCGGCGGGCGGCGTTTCCAGCAGGAGGCGGCAGAGCCCGCGCATCCTGTCCCCGCCGGCCCCTGAAAGGCCCACGGTGAAGAGTCCGCCCCGGCCTGCGGCCTCAAGAGCCCGGAGCACATTGGGGCTGTTGCCCGAGGTGGAGATGGCCACCAGCATGTCGCCCGGGCGCCCCAGGGCCTCCACCTGCCGCGCGAACACTTCGTCATAGCCCATGTCGTTGCCGATGGCCGTGAGCGCCGAGGTGTCCGTGGTCAGGGCGATGGCGGGGAGCGCCGGCCGCTCCATGAGGAAGCGGTTGACGAACTCAGCCGCAAGGTGCTGTGCGTCCGCGGCGCTGCCGCCATTGCCGCAGAAAAGGAGCTTGCCCCCGCCGGCTATGGCCGCCGCGGCCTCCAGTGCCGCCTCGCGCAGGGCCTCGCCGCGCAGGCGGAAAAATTCTTCGCGCAGGCGCGCGCCCTCGGCCGCGTGCCGGGCAATGATCTCCAGAGCGGCATCGCTCATCGCGTGGACCTCATTAAAAGGAGCACCTGCCATTTCCTGACGGAACGGCCATTTGTATGCCAAAGCGCCGGCGCTGACAAGAGCGGGCGGTCGGCGCCGGGCTTGCGGTCAGGCCCCTGATGACGTAATCAAGCCGCATGTGTGTTGGGGAACAACCCGATGTGCTCGTCGTCTTCAAGGCGCGCCATGCCAAGGCCCACGCCCTGGGCCGCGAGGTGGTCGCTTGGCTCGAGGCCAGGGGCCTTTCCGCGCGCCTGTGTGAGGCCGGCGGCGACGCCCGGTGCAAGGCGGGAGCGGATCTCGCGGATGATGGGCTGCCGCGCCCGGGCCGCTGCGTCATCGTGCTCGGCGGCGACGGCACCATCCTCGGCGTGGCGCGCCGTTTCGCCTTCAGCGGTATCCCGCTTTTCGGCATCAATTTCGGGCGCGTGGGCTTTCTCACCACTGCCGAGCCGGCCAACTGGCAGGAACGCCTCGAAACGGCGCTGGCGCCCGGGACGCCCGCGCGAAGCTGTCTTGCCCTGCGCTGGGAAGTAGTGCGCGGCGGCAGGCAGTTCAGCACTGGGGTCGCCGTCAACGACGTGGTCGTGGGCCGTGGCGCGCTCGCCAGGCTCATGGGCCTTGGCGTGACGGTCGATGGCCGCCCCATGGGCGTGCTCCGCTGCGACGGCCTTGTATGCTCGAGTCCGGTGGGAAGCTCCGGCTACAGCGCTTCCGCGGGCGGCCCCATCATCTTCCCCGCTATGGACGCCATGGGGCTGACGCCCATCTGCCCCTGTGCGGGCGCGGTGGCGCCCCTGGTGCTCCCGGGGGGCACCGTGTGCCGGGTGTCCGTCGGCGCAGCCACCGAGGCGTGGCTCACGGTGGACGGGCAGGAGGGGCTGCTGCTTCAGGGCGGCGACAAGGTGCTGGTGTCAGGCGCGCCTGACGGGGTGCGCTTTCTGGGCGGCGTGCGCTTTTTTGAAAAATTGCGCGTCCGGGGCTTCGCCCTTGACGCTGATGTATGCCAAGGGGACTGACGCATGGGTGCGTACGAGGCGGTCATCGGGCTGGAGGTGCATGTCCAGCTCGCCACGGATTCCAAGCTCTTCTGCTCCTGCCCGAACAAGTTCGGCGAGGCGCCCAACACCAATGTCTGCGAGGTCTGCGCGGGCATGCCCGGGGCGCTGCCCTCGCCCAACCGGCGCGCCATCGAATATGCCGCCACGGTGGGGCTTGCTGTCAACTGCACCATCAACCGCAGTTCGCGCTTTGCCCGCAAGAACTATTTTTATCCCGACCTCCCGGCCGGCTACCAGATCTCGCAGTTCGAGCTCCCCATCTGCGAGCACGGCTGGCTCGAGGTGGATGCCGGGGAGGGCGCGCGCCGCAGCGGCATCACCCGTATCCACATGGAGAACGACGCGGGCAAGAACATCCACGCCCCGGCCGAGAACGCGAGCTATGTGGACCTGAACCGCGCGGGCACGCCCCTTGTGGAGATCGTCTCCGAGCCGGACATGCGCTCCGCGGCCGAGGCCGTGGCCTATCTCAAGGCTCTGCACGGCATCGTCACCTATCTCGGCGTGAGCGACGGCAACATGGAGGAGGGGAGCTTCCGCTGCGACGCCAATGTGTCCATCCGGCCCGTGGGCGAGGCGCGCCTCGGCACGCGCACCGAACTCAAGAACCTCAATTCCTTCCGCAATGTGCAGCGGGCCATCGAGTTCGAGATCGCGCGGCAGGAGGACATCCTTGAGGACGGGGGCACGGTGGTGCAGGAGACGCGGCTCTATGACGCGGTGAAAAACGTCACTCTCGCCATGCGCGGCAAGGAGGAGGCCCAGGATTACCGCTACTTCCCCGACCCCGACCTTTTGCCCGTGGTCATTGCCGAAGAGGAGCTTTCGGCCTGGCAGGCTGCGCTCCCCGAGCTCCCGCGCGAGCGGGCGCGCCGCTTTGGGGAGATGACGGGCCTGCCCGCGGCCGAAGTGGAAGTGCTGGTCCAGAGCAAGGGGCTCGCCGACTTTTTTGAGGCGGCCTGCGCCGGCGCCGAGCCGCGCAAGGTGGCCGGCCTCATCCTCGGGCCACTGTTGCGTGAATGCAATGCCCGCGGGCTTGCGCCGTCGCCCGAAAAATGCCCGGATGTCTGGAAGATGACCCCGGAGGGGCTTGCGGCGCTCGCGCGCGTCATCGACGAAGGGCTCATCAGCGCCAAGATCGGCGCGGACATCTTTGGCGAGCTCTTTACGAGCGGCGTCATGGCGGACGCCTATGTGAAGGAAAAGGGGCTCGCGCAGATCTCGGACACGGGCGAGCTGGAGGCGGCGGTGGATGGCGTCATCGCGGCCAACCCGGCCGAGGTCGAGGCCTACCGCGGCGGCAAGACCAAGCTCATGAGCTTCTTTGTGGGGCAGGTGATGCGCGCGACGAAAGGCAAGGCCAATCCGGCGCTCGTCAACCAGCTGCTCGCCAAGAAGCTCTCCTGAGCCGGGCTCCCTTAGACGCTGAGGTTGAGGCCGGAGAGCAGGGAGAGATTGCCGCCGGAATAGGCGCCGAAATAGGAGCTCGCGCTGCCGGAATCGGCCCACCAGGAGGCCATGGACTCGATCTGGATGCGCTTGCGCATGTCGGAGGGCGCAAGCTGCATGGCCTTGCGGGCGTCGTCGATGCCGGAAAGCGTCTCTATCTGGCGGTATTTTTTGACGAGCTCCGGGTTTTCGTCAAAGAAGCGCTGCACCTTGTCGCGGTCCGGGTGGTCGCTGACCACGGTGAGGCTGCCGTCGTCGCCGATCTGGATGGAAAAATTGATGTTGGGGTCGATGCCCAGGCTGTCGAGGCCGGTGGCGAGCTTCTTGCCGGCGGCGCTGTTCTGGTCGAGCACGGCCTGGATATCGTTGACGGCCGCATTGCTCACGCTGACTTGGAGAGTGCCTTCCGCGCCCAGGCGCAGGCTCACGGCAGAGGCGTCCACATTCCGCTTGTCCAGCTCGGCCTTCAGGGCGTCGGCCAGCTCGGGATTGTCCTCCAGCCACTGATTGATGGAAGCGCCGCCATCCGGGCTGCACTTCACCGAGAGCTTGCCCTCCTCGTCAAAGCCGAATTCCAGCGGCGTATCGAGCGACACGCCGAGCTTGGAAAGCCCCGCGCGCAGGTCTTTCGTCAGGTCCGCCTTGCCGTCCAGCGCGGACTGGATGCTCGCGGCCGTGGTGTTGATGGCGGTCATGCGGCCTGTGGAGCTCAGGCGGAATTGCACAGGCGTTTCCGCGTCCACGCCGGCCTCCCCAAGGGCGGCGCGCAAGTCCTTGCCAAGGCCCGGGTTGGCGTCGAGCCACGCCTGCGCGGCCTTGCGGTCCTGGGCGTTGGCGCCCACGGCCGAGAGATTGCCCTCCTTGTCGAGCTCAAAGCTGAGGCCCGAAAGGTCGCTGATGCCCGACTGGGCGAGGCCGTCCTTGACAGCCTGGCTGAACTCGCTCTGGAGCTGTTCGCGGTAGCGCGTGATCTGGCTGAAGGTCACGCGGGCGTTGGAGCTGACGCCCATGGCATCCATGGCATACTTGGTGAGTTCCACCATGCTCGAGATCTGGTTCGTCATGGACGAGCCGCTGAACAGCGAGCTCAGGCTGTTGGCCGCGGAGCTTTTGGCCGTTTCCGAGCCGGTGCTTTTCAGTTGCTGGCCCTGCCACTGGAACAGAACGTCGCGGTAATTGCTGATGCCGGAAATGCTCATGGGGGCTCCAGGAAATATTTGCCGCCGCGGGGGCCGGAGAGAGGCGAAAAAACCGTTCCGGCGGCGCGTGCGGGGATTCGCCCGGATTTATGCACATATCATGCCATGCTATCACATCAGCGACGCGCCCATGCCGCGTGAGGCCAATGATGGACAGCAGGGCGGAAAT
>CAMWVJ010000027.1 GCA_947177645.1 uncultured Desulfovibrio sp. | reverse complement strand
GGCATGTTCCGCAGCGGCCGGCCCGGCTTTACGGCAGATGGGGCGGCAGGTGGGGCGGCAGGTGGGCCCGCATGCGGGTCGGCCCGCGCCCGCGAGGGGGACTTCCCGCGCCGGCGCCGCGGCCTCGCGCCGTTCGCGCTGGTCGCGCATGGCCGCCAAAAGCGAACGGATGCGGATACGCGCCGGCCCCAGGTTGGCGCCCTCGTCCACCTTGATCTGCGCATAGAGGCGCCCGCCGCGGCGGACGATCTCCTCCAGCTGGTCGGAGGTCACGGCGTCGAGCCCGCAGCCGAAGGAGAGCAGCTGCAGCACCGCCAGGTTCTCGGCCGCGGCGGCCAAGGCGCCCGCGCGGTAGAGCCTAGAGTGGTAGGCCCACTGGTCCACCACGCGCAAGGGGCCCGGGTCGGGCATGAGGTGGGCCACGGAATCCTCGGTGAGCACGGCGAGCCCACAGGAGGTCACGAGCTCGGCGACGCCGTGGTGGATCTCCGGGTCGGTGTGGTAGGGATGCCCGGCGAGGATGAGGCCCATTTCGCCGCTTTCGGCCAGCTCCTTGAGGGCCGCTTCGCCGGCGGCGCGGATGTCGCGCCGGTAGGCGTCCATCTCGTCAAAGGCCGCGGCCACCGCGGCTTCCATCTCCGCCTGGGGAATGCCGGCAAAGAAGGGGATCTCGCGCAGGCGGCGCCCCAGGAGCTCGCGCTCCAGCGGCAGGAAGGCGTGGATGAGGGTGACGCCTTTCTCCTCCAGGATGCCCATGTTGCGTGCCAGAAGCTCGGGATACCCGATGACCACCGGGCAATTGTAGCCCGCGCCGCCATACCCCGCGCCCTTTTGCTCCCGCTGCACGCAGGGGAAGAAGATGGTCGTGACGCCCCTGTCCACGAGGTCGCGCACATGGCCGTGCGAGAGCTTGGCCGGGTAGCACACGGTCTGCGAGGGGATGGTGTCGTGCCCGCGGTAGAAGATCTCCTTGGAGGACGGCACGGAAAGCTCCACGCGATAGCCGAGGCGCGTGAAGAGGGTGAACCAGAGGGGATAGTTCTCAAAAATATTCAGGGCGCGCGGGATGCCGATGCGGCCGCGGGGGGCGTCTTCCGGCGCAAGCGGCACATAGGGCCCGAACAGGCGTTCCTGCTTGTAGGCGTAGAGGTTGGGGCGGCGCTGGGGCTCGTGCTCGGCGCCGCGCTCGCAGCGGTTGCCGGAGATGAAGCGCCGGCCGTCGCCGAAGCTCGTCACGGTGAGGAGGCACGCGTTGGAGCAGCGCCGGCAGCGCGTGGTGGCTATGCGCGCGCTGAAGGCTGCCACCGCCTCGGGCCCGATGAGCGCTGTGCCCTCGCTCTTGGCTGGCCCGCGCTTTCTGGCGATGAGCGCCGCGCCGAAGGCGCCCATGATGCCGGCGATGCCGGGCCGCGTCACTTTGACGCCCAGCTCCAGCTCGAGCGCGCGCAAAAGCGCGTCGTTGCGGAAGGCGCCCCCCTGGGCCACCACGCAGTCGCCAAGCTCGGCCGTGTGGCTGATCTTCATCACCTTGAAGATGGCGTTGCGCACCACGGCCCAGGAGAGGCCGGCGGCGATGTCCCCCACGGAGACGCCTTCTTTCTGCGCCTGCTTGACCTTGGAATTCATGAACACCGTGCAGCGCGTGCCGAGGTCCACCGGGGAGGGCGCGGCCAGCGCCGCGGCCACGAAGTCGGCGAGGGGCATGGCGAGCGATTCAGCGAAATTCTCGATGAAGGAGCCGCAGCCGGCCGAGCAGGCCTCGTTGAGGCTGATGCGGTCGATGGCGCCGTCGCGCACGCGCATGCACTTGATGTCCTGGCCGCCGATGTCGAGGATGAAGGAGACCTTGGGCTCGAAAAAGGACGCGGCCGTGAAATGGGCTACGGTCTCCACCTCGTCGATGTCGAGACGCAGGGCCGCGGCGAGCAGGGCGCTGCCGTAGCCCGTGGCCGCGGCCGCGCGGATGACGAGCCCGGGACTCTTGCGCCGGTAGATCTCGGCGAGCACGCCGAGCGCCGCCGTGAGCGGGTCGCCCTTGTTGGCCTCGTAGAAGGAATAGAGCAGGCGCCCCTCGGCGTCGATGAGCGCCGCCTTGATGGTGGTGGAGCCGCAGTCGAAGCCGAGCCAGGCGTCGCCCTCGGCCTCCTCGAGAGGCAGCTCGGCCACGCTGCGCCCGGCGTGGCGGGCGGCGAAGGCGCGGCGTTCCTCCTCGTTCGTAAAGAGCGCGGGCAGGCGCCCGCAGGCGTCCGGCGGGGTGCCGTGTTCCAGAATGTCCAGCGCCTGCGCGAAAGAAAAGCTCGGCGGCGCCATGTGCCGGCCGTGCCAGGCCGCGCCCAGGGCCACGAAGAAGTGGCCGTCTTCGGGAAAGACGGCTTCGGTCATCTCCGCGAGCTGCGCCGTGAAGCGCTCCCTCAGCGACGCGAGGAAGAAGAGCGGGCCGCCGAGAAAGACCACCTTGCCCCTGATGGGGCGCCCGCGCGCGAGGCCGCCGATGGTCTGGCCCACCACGGCCTGCATGATGGAGGCCGCGATGTCCTCGCGGGCGCAGCCCTCGTTGAGCAGGGGCAGGATGTCGCTTTTGGCGAACACGCCGCAGCGCGAGGCGATGGGATAGATGGTCTTGTGCCTGAGGGCCAGCCGGTCGAGGCCAGCGGCGTCCGTGCCGATGAAGGCCGCCATCTGGTCGATGAAGGCCCCGGTGCCGCCGGCGCAGGTCTCGTTCATGCGCTGCTCGGCGCCGCCGGTGAGGAAGATGAGCTTGGCGTCCTCGCCGCCGAGCTCGATGACCGCGTCCGCATCCGGGATCTTGCGGCCAATGGCGAGGCTCGAGGCGAGCACTTCCTGGATGAAGGGGAGGCCCAGCTCCCCGGCGAGCGAGATGCCGCCCGAGCCGGAAATGGCCGCGCGGCAGGGCCGGCCCGCGCCAAGGGGGGCCATCTCGCGCAGAAGCTCCGCCGTTGCGCCGCGCACATCCGAAAAATGGCGGCTGTACTTGCTGAAAATGACGCGGTCGTCCGCGTCCAGCAGCACGGCCTTGACCGTGGTGGAACCGATGTCAAGCCCGAGGTGCAGGGACGTGTCCGCCGGGGCGTGGCTCTGCCCGGCGGGGGAGGGGGCGGAGGCCGCGGCCTTATGTGCGGCGTCTGTCGACGCCGGAGCGTCAAGTTCCATCGCTGAACTGGTCTGCGGCGCCTGTTCCGCCGCCTGCTGCCTGGTTAGGGACGCCCGAGGATCCAGTAAGTCTCAAAGCCGTCGTCGAGGATGCCGTCGTCGATGCCGCTGAAGCCGGCCTGGGCGAAGAGCCGGCGGTACTCGGCGCGCGTGCGCCGCCAGCCCCAGAACTGCTGCCGGCGGATGCCGAGCAGGTGCAGGACGGCCCGGATGAGGATCTTGATGGCGTTCACAAAGCTGCCGATGAACGAGTCCTCCTCCAAAAGCGACGCGGAAAGGCAGATGAGCTCACCGCCGGGCGCGAGCTGGCTGCGCAGCTCCCCGAGCACGTGCACGAGCTCGCGCGTGGGGATGCCGTAATCCACGGCCGAAAGGTAGATGACATCGTACTGCACGTCCGGGGGCAGGCAGGCCGGCGGAAGGCCGATATAGATGCGCTCGGCCGGGATGAGGCGCCTGAGCCAGCGCATGCCCACGGTGCTTGGCTCGTTGACGTGCAGCTCCACCCCGGGCAGCTCCTCGAGGAGGAGCTTTTCCATATAGCCCACGCCGCTCCCGATGGAGAGCACGCGCGCGGGCCCGTCGTTGTCGCGCAGGCCGTCCTCGCACTGGCCGGCCACGACCTCGCGGATGCGGTCGGCGAGCCAGCGGGCGTCCTTGGCCTTGTTGGTGCGCCAGCGGGAGGGCAGGTCGTTCCAGCCCTGGTAGCGGCGGAAGAGTTCTTCATAAAAGGTGGCGTAGAACTTGGGGTCCGCCAGGCGGAAGAACGAAATATGCGAGAATGCCGTGAACGGTATCCCCTGCCAGCTTTCCTGATAAAAACGCCGCACTCTCTTGCGCCTCCTTGCGGGCGAACCGGCAGCGCCGGGTCCCTTCCGCACACCGCATCAATATAACGCATGGCGCCCCGGGGCGCAATGCCCGAACGCCCGCGCCACGGCAAGTTGCCACGGCTCCGCTTTCCGTTTAGAGCAGGGGGACGGCATCATGAAAGGCACAGGAGGAACAATGGCCTCACCCAAGGAAAGCGGCCGCGAGGCGCCGCTCACCCTCACGCCGGAAACGCTGGAACGCCTGGCGGACTTCTGCAACGAGGCGGGCATGCTCCGCCACACGCCGCGCAGCGGCTACGCCTTTCTCGGCAGCGGCAAGGAAAGCGTGGCCGAGCACTCCTACAGGACGACCGTGCTCGGCTACCTGCTCGCGCGCATGGCCGGGGTCGACCCCTCGCGCGTGGTCATGCTCTGCCTCTTCCATGACCTGCACGAGGCGCGCACCGGCGACTTCAACTATGTGAACCACCGCTACGACACCTGCCGGGCGCGGGCGGCCCTCGAGGACGCCACCGCGGGCACGGGCCTCGCCGACGACATCCTGGGCGCCTGGGACGAACTGGAAGACGCGCGGACCGATGCCGCGCGCCTCGCCCATGACGCCGACCAGCTCGACCTCATCTGCAATCTCCAGACCGAGCTCTCGCGCGGCAACGAATTCGCCCGCGAGTGGCTGGACAGCGCCCTCAAGCGCCTGCGCACCCCCGAAGGCCGCGAGCTCGCCGAGACTGTCCTTCGCACCGACCCGAACCGCTGGTGGTATGGGCGGGTGGACAAGGACTGGTGGGTGCGCCACGGCCTCCCGGAAACGTATTGACCCGCTCGGGAGCCCGGCCTAGGCCGTCACCACCGTCCCGAGGGGCGCGTCTTCGAGGAGAAAGCGCCGCAGGCTCGAGGGCGCGCGGCCGTCGAGGATGAGGGCGCGGCCGCAGCCGGCGGCGAGCGCCCCGAGGCAGGCTTCCGTCTTGGGGATCATGCCGCCGCTGATGACGCCGGCCTCGCGCAGGGCCGCGATGCGGGCCGCGCCGAGCTTGGGCAGCAGGGCGCCGTCCCCGTCCAGCACGCCGGGCACGTCGGAAATGAGCACGAAATACTGGGCGCCGAGCGCCCCGGCGAGCGCCCCCGCCGCGGTGTCCGCGTTGATGTTCAGGGCTTCGCCGCCGGGGCCGGAGGCCACGGGCGCCACCACGGGCACGAAGCCCCCCTCGAGCAGACAGCGGGGGAGCGCCGGGTCGACCTTCACTATCTCGCCCACCAGGCCGAGGGCCGGATTTTTCGGCCGCGCCAGCAGAAGGCCCCCGTCGCGCCCGGAGATGCCGGCCGCCCTGACGCCGCGGGCCGCGAGCTCGCTGACCACGGCCTTGTTCACCTGCCCGCAGAGCACCATTTCCACGGCTTCCATGGTGGCTTCGTCCGTCACGCGCAGGCCGTCCACGAAGCGGCTTTCGATGGCGAGCCGCCCGAGCAGGGCGCTTATCTGCGGCCCGCCGCCGTGGACGATGACAAAGCGCATGCCCTGCCCGGCCAGCAGGGCCAGGTCTTCCGCGAAGGCGCGGGAGAGCTCGGGCTTGTCCATGGCGTGGCCGCCGTACTTGATGACAACGGTGGAGTGGGACATATGGGCTCCTGGGTAGTGAGGTTCAGCGGATGAGCATGGCGTCGCCATAGGAAAAGAAGCGGTAGCCCCGGGCGACGGCCTCGGCATAGGCCGCGAGCACGCGCTTGCGCCCCGCAAAGGCGGAAACGAGCATGAGCAGGGACGACTCCGGCAGATGGAAATTGGTCACGAGGCCGTCGATGACGCGGAAGGGGCGCCCGGGATAGAGAAAAATATCCGTCCAGCCCGCAAAGGGGCGCACTTCGCCCGACTGTGCGGCGCAGCCCTCCAGGGCGCGCGCGCTCGTGGTGCCCACCGCCACGACGGGGCGCCCTTCGGCCCGTGCTTCGCGCACGGCGCGGGCCGTGTCTTCGGGGATCTCCATATATTCCGAGTGGATCTGATGCTCGCGGATGTCCTGGCAGCGCACCGGGCTGAAGGTGCCGTAGCCCACATAGAGCGTGACCTCGCGCCAGAGAAAGCCCCGCGCCGCAAGCTCCGCGCGCAGCCCGGGCGTGAAGTGCAGCCCGGCCGTGGGCGCCGCGGCGGAGCCGGTCTTGTCGGGCCGGGAATAAACGGTCTGGTAGCGCTCGGCGTCCTCGGGGCCTGCGGGGCGGCGGATATAGGGCGGGAGCGGCATCTCGCCGGCCCTGATGAAGGCGCCGGCGAGGTCGCCCTGCCATTCGAGGCGCACCTGATGCCGCCCGAAGGGGCCTTTTTCCTGCAGGGTCGCGGTGATGCCGCCGGCAAGCGTAAGGCGCTCGCCCTCGCGCAGTCTGCCGCCCGAGCGCACGAGACTCTCGGCCACGGCGCACCTTGGGCTGTCGGCCGCGTCTTCACCAGCGCCCGGCTGTGCCAGCAGGAGGGGCAGCGGCGTGAGCAGGAGAAATTCCACCCGGCCCCCTGTGGCCTCGCGCAGGCCGGCAAGCCGCGCCGGCAGGACGCGCGAATTGTTGGCCACGAGGAGCGCGCCCTCGGGGAGCCTGCTGGCGAGCTCGCCGAACATGGCGTGCTGCGGCGCGCCGCTCCCGCGCCCGAGCACCATGAGGCGCGAGGCGCCGCGCACCTCGGGAGGGAATTGGGCGATCTGCGCCTCGGGCAGGGGAAAGCGGTAGCTTTCCAGCAGAAAGTCCGCGGGCTCGGGAGCGCCCGCGGGCGAGGCTTGCCAGTCCCTCGCGGAGAGGCTAGGATTTTCTGATATGTCCGGGCGCGCCGCGCCCGCGCTGGCAGCCATCGTGGCTCCTTCCCTGTCCGCGTGAAGCGGCGCAAGGCGCCCCAAGGGCCGCTCCCACGCCGCACAGACCAAAAAAAACGAGTATAGCCATGCGCCGGCAGCTTGTCATCAGCATTCTTGCCCTGTCCCTGGGCGCGCTCGGCCTGCTTTCGGGCTGCGCCTCCATGGGGATCGAAAATCCCTTTGCCAACGATCCGTTGACCGGCGGCGTGGACACCTCCACGAGCTCCCTGCTCAATGTGCCGCTCCCGGCCGGGCTCCAGCGCTATTCCTCGCACGGCTACACGGCGACCAGCGCGAGCGGCGCCCGCGAGGGGCTGGAGATCCTGCGCGGGCATGTGAACGCCGGCGCCACGGCCATGGAGCTTTTCTCGGCGCTCAAGAGCCACGGCTGGCAGCTGCGCCTCGCCCTGCACAAGGAGGACCACATGCTCCAGGTGTATGAGAAGGGCGCGGAGATGGCGGTGCTCACCTTCCGCAGCCAGGCCGTGCTCACCATCCTCGAGATCTGGGTCGGCCAGCGGCTGCCGGACGGCGCGGCGCTTGAGATGCCCGTGCAGACGGAAGATACGGGCGAGAGTGGCGTGGAGCTGGCCGGCGAGGAATACGGCCCGCTGGACGATGCCGAGAGCTCGGACTCAAGCTCCGGCGCAAGCGCCCCGGCACCGGGCACCGTGGAGCAGTGGGGCGTCCAGGAGCGTGCCCTGTGAACGCGCTGTGGGACGACACCCCCTTCACGGAAAGCGGCAAGTTCTCCGGGCGCCGGCTGCACCTCGGCGTCAGCGGTTCGGTGGCCTGCTACAAGGCGGCGGAACTTTTGCGCGCCTGGCGCCGGCTCGACATGCAGGTCTCGGGCACGCTCACCGCCGGCGCGCGCGAGTTCGTGACGCCCCTGCTCTTCGCCTCGCTCGGCGCGGCGCCCGTCTACGGGGACATGTTTGCCGAAGGCCAGGACGTGTTCGCGCACCTTGAGCCGGGCCAGAACGCCGAGGCCATGGTCATCGCCCCGGCCACGGCCGACGTGCTCTCGCGGCTGGCCGCCGGCGCCGCGTCCGACATGCTCTCGGCGCAGGCGCTGGCCTTTGCCGGGCCGCTCATCGTGGCCCCGGCCATGAACCCGCGCATGTGGGCCCATGCGGCCACGCAGGAGAACGTGGCGCGCCTGCGCGCCCGGGGCGTGGTTGTGGTGGGGCCGGATACAGGCGCCGCGGCCTGCGGCGACGAGGGCAAAGGGCGCCTCGCCGAACTTCCGGCCATCTTTTTCGCCGCCCTGCGCGCGCTCGCCCCGCAGGACATGGCGGGCCTGCGCGTGCTCGTGACGCTCGGCCCCACGCGCGAGCCCTGGGACGGCGTGCGCTACTGGTCCAACCCCTCCAGCGGCCGCATGGGCGCGGCGCTCGCCACCTGCGCGTGGCTGCGCGGGGCCGAGGTGACGGCCGTGTGCGGCCCGGGCGTGCGCAGCGTGCTTCCCGAAGGGGTCACGCGCAAGGATGTGGCCACCGCGCGGGAAATGTTCCGCGTGGCGAGCGACGCCTGGCCGGAAATGGACATCGGCTTTTTCAGCGCGGCCGTGGCCGATTTTTCGCCGGAGCGCCCGGCGGACGGCGGCGAGGCCAAGTTCAAGAAGACGGGCGCGGAGGACGGCTTCAGCATCGCCTTCTCGCCCAACCCGGATATATTGCGGACACTGGCGGCCAGCCGTCGCCCCGGCCAGCGCGTGCTCGGCTTCGCGGCCGAGATCGTGCCGGATATGGAGAGCCTGCTTTCGCTCGCGCGCCGCAAGCTCACACGCAAGGGCGCGGACGTGGTGGCGGCCAATCCCGTCAATGCCGGGGCTGGCGCCTTCGGCGCCCCCGAAGCCTCCATGGCCGTGGCGGACCGAAACGGCCAGGAGGAGATCTGGAACGCCCGCAACAAGGCCGACATCGCTTGGGATCTCTGCTCATGGCTTTTGCGGATCTGAACTTCACGGCCGCGCTCTGGCGGGGCCGGGGCTTGCGCTGGCTGGCGGCATCGGCCGACCTTGCGCCGGAGCTTTCGCTGACGGCCGCGCCGCCCGCGCCCGCTGCGCCCCCGC
>CAMWVJ010000026.1 GCA_947177645.1 uncultured Desulfovibrio sp. | reverse complement strand
GTTGTCCTTGAGGTCGATATTGTCGCTCTTGAACGTGCGTTCAAAGGCCATGACTGACAGTCGGCTCTTGGTGGTATTGCCGGCGAGATCTGTCGCGGTGATCTCTACAGAATTCTTGTAGTCGCGCGCGGTCATGGTGTAGGGGAAGGGGAAAAAGCAGAGATAGCTGCCGTCCTTCTGCAAATAGCCGGGCACAAAATAGCCGGCCACGAGCACGCCGCTGCGGCTGACCTCTTCATCAATGGTATAGCGGATGACCGCCGAGCCGCCGCGGCGCACATTGGGCGGCAGCGTCCTGACCGAGATGCGCGGCGCCTGCGTGTCCAGCCGCATGGGGACGAGCTCGGTGCGGGTATTGCCCTGACCGAAGCCGGCGAGGGAGCCGTCCGTGGCGCGGATCTCCATCTCGAAGGCGCCCTCGCGTAACTGGGCGTCCTTGAGCGGCACGCTCACCGTGCGTTCGGGCAGATAGTCGTCAAAATGGCGGTTGAAAATGACATTGAGGACGTTATTCTTGCGGATGCCTACCACCAGCGAGCGGATGCCCGCCGGGTCTTTCATGGTGATCTCAAGAACGGTGGCCGGGGACACGCGGCCCGTGGCCGGCGTTATCTGGATGGTGGGGCCGTCCAGATCCTTGAAAAACACATAACCGCCAACGGCCAGCGCGCCAATGACGATGACCGCCAGCGCCGTGGAAAGGATGCTTGTGGTACGCATCGGCAACTCCTTGCAGCAGGCATCAATGGTTGCACAGCAGCCCGTTTTTTTCAAGACGGCGTGGCCCGGCGCCCCGGGGCGTGACCGCGTCGCGCATTGACTTGCGTGGGAAAATCTGTTCTCACTTCCCGCATATGTACAGTGGCAGACATCCGCACGCGGCCGGCGCGGAAAGGCGTGCCCCACGCGCGACGCAGGTCGACCCCCGGCGTCTGCGGCAGCGCATGGTGGACGGCTTGGCCCGGCAGCTTGCGCAGCGCGGGGTGGAGGCGCCGGCCGTGCTTGCGGCCATGAGCTCAGTGCCGCGGCACCTCTTTGTGGAGGAGGCGCTCCGCGCGCATGCGTATGAAGACACGCCCCTGCCCATCGGCTTCGGGCAGACCATCTCGCAGCCGTCCATCGTCGCGCTCATGACCGCCATGCTGGTGCCAGAGCCGGGCATGCGCGTGCTCGAGATCGGCACGGGCTCGGGCTACCAGGCGGCGGTACTGGCCGCCATGGGTTGCACGGTCTTTTCACTTGAGCGCATGCAGGAGCTGCACAACGCCACGCGCAGCCTGCTGCACTCGCTGCAAATTTCCGCGGTGCGCACCTATTGCCGCGACGGCACGAGGGGGCTGCCCCTGGCTGCGCCCTTTGAGCGCATCATCGTTACCGCAGGTGGCCCGGAGGTGCCCGCGCCCCTGCTTGACCAGCTCGCCGAGGGGGGTATCCTCGTCATCCCGGTGGGCTCGCGGCCGCGCACGCAACGCCTCCTGCGGGTGCGCAAGCATCTCGGGCGCACCGATACCGAAGACCTGGGCCCCGTCATCTTTGTGGACCTTGTGGGCGACCACGGCTGGCGCCCATGAATGCCCCTCGCCCCTAACTTCCAGCCAGCAAGGAAATGCCATGTCCTCCTGCTCCTCCTGCCCCTCGGGCGCATCCTGCTCGCATTCCACCTCCCATGGCGGCGACGGCCATTGCAATGACCAGTTCGCCCTCCAGGACAGGCGCATCGCCCAGACCCTCGCCGGTATTCGTCACAAGATCTTCGTCATGAGCGGCAAGGGCGGCGTGGGCAAGAGCTCCGTCACCGTCAATACGGCGGCCGCGCTTGCCGCACGCGGGCACAAGGTCGGCATCCTCGATGTGGACATGCACGGCCCGAGCGTGCCCAACCTGCTGGGGCTCAAGGGCGCGGTGGAGGTCGACCCGGAAACCGGCCTCATGCTGCCGGCCGTGTGCACGGATAACCTCTCGGTCATTTCCATGGATTCCTTTCTTGAGGACCGGGACCAGGCCATCCTCTGGCGCGGCCCCAAGAAAACCTCGGCCATCCGGCAATTCCTCGCCGATGTCAAATGGGGCGCGCTCGATTACCTGCTCATCGACTCCCCTCCCGGCACCGGCGACGAGCACATGACCGTGCTGAAAAGCATCCCTGACGCCCAGTGCGTAGTCGTGACCACGCCGCAGGAGATCTCGCTCGCCGATGTGCGCAAGGCCATCAACTTCCTCCAGTACGCCGATGCGGCCATTCTCGGCATGGTGGAAAACATGAGCGGCCTTGTCTGCCCCAATTGCGGCACCGAGATCGACCTGTTCAAGAAGGGCGGCGGCCGCGAGCTGGCTGAAAGCTGCGGCATCCGCTTCCTGGGCGCCATCCCGCTGGACCCGGCCACGGTGGTGGCCGCCGACCTGGGCGTGCCCGTGGTGAACCTCGAAGGAAACTCCCCGGCCAAGGCGGCCTTCCTCGCGCTCGCGGATGCCATTGCCGATGCGTGCGACAGCAGCCTGGAAGGCCTGTCGACTCCTGCGGGGAAGAAATAGGCACCAGCCCTGCCCGATACAGCTACGCGACGTGAAAAAAGGGCGTTACACCGTTAGGGGGACGCCCTTTTTTGTATTAAGGCGTGAAGTCAGTCGAAGGAGCGAAGGAAGCTGAGACAAAGAACCACACGCTATTGGGATGCGCGACAGCGGTTATACCCCAAAAAGCACCCTGCATTATGATAGAGGTGTTCAAGCCTATCGTAGCCTTTAGGAAAGGTACTAATATGGAAGCCAAAACGTAAAGCCTAGCTCATACACGTTGGTTGTGCAAATACCATATCGTATTTATGCCAAGGCATCGAAAAAAATAATTTTTGAGCAACTGCATGAAAGTATTGGGGATATGCTCAAGATTTTCTGTAAGCATAAGGGGTAGAAATTTTAGGGGGCATTTAATGCCCGACCCTGTTTATATGCCAGATAGAGTCCTCATCTTTCTTTTAATTTTTGAAGTTTTCTGCTTTTTCCCATAAAAGGAGCAGGATATGCAAGCTGCTCATCATCGTCACGATATATCTGACAAGGTTTGAGAGTATTTGGAACCGCGCCTCCAGGTCGGGAAGGAACGCGAGTTTTTGCAGCCGCGTGGTGACAGTGGTCTTGTGCGCCTCGCTCCATCGGGGCGCTTGGCACTCTATCCACTCGAATGCCGTTGCGCTGAACGTGGGATTTAACGCCTTGTCTTCAGGCTCCAAGCACTCGCCCGACTCGAGGAGCGCCTTCGCATTGAGCACCGCAAGCTGCGCGTCACGCAGACTGACGGCAGGATAATGGCCGACGGTATGGCGGCGGTCTTTCCCCTCTTCCGGGTACTTGATGCGCCAGACTTTTGAACCAGTGGGCAGAACTTCGAGATAGAGGCCGCCACCGTCAAATACCTTGTAGCGTGCCGCCTTCAGCTTCAGGGCCTTGATGGCTGTATCTGTAAGCGGCATGGGGTAACAGCTCCTGTTCGCTTTAGCTCGTTACCCCGTGTGTTACCCTCATCCTCCTGAAGTGCCAATGACTATAAGAACAACATGAACAACCCAGGAAGACTCAAAATAAAGAAGTCCAAGGCCTTTGAGACAACCTTGGACTTCCTTGACAACATGTTGGTAGCAAGGGAGGGATTTGAACCCCCGACACTGCGGGTATGAACCGCATGCTCTGACCAACTGAGCTACCTTGCCACAGGCACTCGATGCGCAACGCACTTTCTACGCGACTTGCCCGGGCTTGGCAAGCAATTTTTGCGCGTACTGCCGGGCGTCGCGCTTCCCTCGCGTCAGCGGACTACGAAATAATACACAAAAGGCGCCAAGGCCAGGCGGTAGATGGCGAAGGGCACGAGAGTCATCTTGCCCACCAGGGCCACGAATGCCTTGACCGCGAGGAGCGCGGAAACAAAGGCCCCTACCATGCCCACGGCGAAAAAGGGGATATCCGCGGCCGTGAACAGGGAAAAGTTCTTGAGCAGATCGTAGCCTGTCGCAGCCATCATGATGGGCACGGCGGCGATGAAGGAATATTCCGCCGCCAGGGCGCGCCGGGCGCCAAGGATCATGCCGCCCATGATGGTCGCCGCCGAGCGCGAAAAGCCGGGCCACAGCGCGAGGCACTGAAAGCAGCCGATGCCGAGCGCCATGCGGGGCGTGAGCTCGTCGAGGCTCACGCAGGTTGGACGCTCGTGGCGCCGCTCCACAAGGATCATGCAGATGGCGCCCACCACCAGGGCCGCCAGCACGGTGGAGGGCCGGAACAAATAGTGCTTGATATAGGAATGGAGCAGCAGCCCGGCCACGCAGGCGGGCAGCGACGTGAGAAAGAGCAGCCACAGGCCGCGCGGCCCGGCAAAACGCACATAGGGTTGCGGCCGCACGAGTCCCACAAAGCGCTTCCAGTAGAGGACGACCACGGCCATGATGGCGCCGAGCTGGATGACCACCTCGAACGTCGCCGCCTTTTCCCCGGTGAAATGGAGCAGATCGCCCACGAGGATGAGATGCCCGGAGGAAGAGACGGGAAGAAACTCCGTGAGGCCTTCCACAATGCTCAAGATGAGCGATGTCAGCAAATCGTCCATATGATCCTGGCCCCGGAGGGCGAATCAGGCACGCGACCTTGCCAGGGGCGTGGCACGTGCCTATGGTTTACAAAAAAGGGAGTCGCCATGCCGACCATTATCCATCACAGCGAACTGGTACGCCGCGCGCTCGTCTATCTCGATGAGGAACGGAGCCGCTGCCCGCAGAAACAGGTCGAAATCCTGCTAGACGAGGCGGGCATGCGCTTCAATCTCTCCCCCGCCGAAGCGCTGGACTTGGCGCGCCTCTTCCGTGCGGCTGGCTGCGGCGCCGTGCCGGACGATCGCGCCTAGAACCATCCTTACAGCGCAGTCAGAGTTGACCGGAAGCCCAGCCCGCCGCCACGCTAGGAGATGGGGCTTCCGGCAGGAACGACCTCATCAGGCGTCAGGAGGCGGCAGCAGTCGCCCACACCCGCGGTCAGCACCATGCCGCAGGACATAAGCCCGCGGATCTTCCGCGGCGCAAGATTGAGCACCGCGCACACCTGGCGCCCGGCAAGCGCTTCCGGCGCATAATATTCCGCAATGCCGGAGAGTATCTGCCGCGGCTCGCCTTCGCCAAAATCAATCAGCAGACGCAGGAGGCGGTCGGCGTGGGGATGGCGCTCGGCGCTCACCACCGTCCCCACGCGCAGGTCAAGGCTCTTGAAGGTGTCAAAACTGATTTCGGGCAATGGGCTCGTTGCGGCCGCATCCGCCTTCTTTTTTTCATCTTTTGCTTGAACTTTTTTCGTTTTCTCCTGTGATTTTGCCTTCTTGGCTGCCTGCTCCTCAGCAAGGGCGGCACTATCTATCCGCGGGAAAAGATTGGACGCCGGCGCGGCTTTGGCGCCCACCCTGAGCCCGGAGAGGCTGGCCGTTTCCGCCGCGAGGTCGCGTGTGGGGGGCGTGCCGTCGTCGGGCACTTCCTCGCCGAGCTGGGCGAGCATGGCGCCCGCGGCCTTGGGCATAACGGGCCAGAGGCAGAGCGCGATCTTGCGCATGCAGGCGAGCAGGATGTTGAGCACGGTCGAAAGCCGCTCCTGCTGCCCTTCTTTGGCGAGAGTCCACGGCGCCTGGCTGTCCACATACTTGTTGAGCGCGCGCACCAGTTCCCACAGGGCTTCCAGGGCCTGCGCAAAGCGCACGTTGCGGAAGAGCTGGAGATAATTTTCCATGGCCGAGGCACAGAGTTCTTCAATGGCGCGATCCGCGTCAGTGTGCACGGTGCCTGCGGGTATCTGGCTGTCACAGTACTTGGCGGTCATGGAAAGAACGCGGCTGAAGAGATTGCCGAGGTCATTGGCGAGGTCCGCATTGATGCGCCCCACCAGCGCCTCTTCACTGAAGCTGGCGTCAGAGCCGAAGTGCATCTCGCGCAGGAGAAAGTAGCGGAAGGCATCGAGCCCGTAGCGCTGGCCCATGTCGAGCGGGTCCACCACATTGCCCAGCGATTTCGACATCTTGGTGTCGCGCACCAGCCAATATCCGTGCACGTTGAGGTGCCGGTAAAGGGGCAGGCCGGCTGCCTTGAGCATGGTGGGCCAGAAAACGGCATGCGGCTTCAGGATGTCCTTTGCGACGAGATGTTCGCCGGGCCAGTAGCGGGCATACTCCGCCCCGCCAGGCCAGCCGAGGGCGCTGATATAGTTGATGAGCGCGTCGAACCAGACATAGCACACATAATCGTGGTCAAAGGGAAGCTCGATGCCCCAGGTGAGGCGTGTCTTGGGGCGCGAGATGCAGAGGTCTTCCAGCGCGCCGGACTCGAGCATGGCGAGCACTTCGCCGCGGTAGCGCTCGGGCCGGATGAAGTCCGGGTTGGCAAGGATATATTCCCGCAGCCAGGGAAGATACTTGGACATGCGGAAAAAGTAGTTCTTCTCACTGATGAATTCCGGCTTGGTGAGGTGCTGCGGGCAGAGGCCGTTTTCCAGCTCCTTTTCCGTATAGAAGCGCTCGCAGCCGTAGCAGTAATGGCCCCCGAACTCGCCAAAATAGATGTCGCCCGCGTCGTAGACCTTTTGCAAAAAGTCCTGCACGGCGGCCTTGTGCTGCTCGTCCGTGGTGCGCACAAAGCGGTCATTGGCGATGCCAAGGCGCGGCCAGAGCGCGCGGAAGTGGCCGCTGATCTCGTCCACGAACTGCCGCGGGGTCAGGCCGCGCTTTTCCGCGGCCTGCACGATCTTGTCGCCATGCTCGTCCGTGCCGGTGAGAAAGAGCGTATCCTCGCCGAGGCAACGGTGGAAACGCGCCATGGCGTCCGCCACGATGGTCGTATAGGCATGCCCCAAGTGGGGATTGGCGTTGACATAATAAATGGGCGTGGTGATGTAAAAGGTCTTCACATGGGCTCCATCATGCTTTGCCGCCCGGGTGGCGTGCATCTTTGGGGGCGGCGCCCCTCCCGGCACCATGCGGCCGGCCGCCGGGGCGTGCGCCAGCGGCGGCATGCGCAGGGTGATGTCTGCGGCCGCGCCGTTGCGGGGCGCGCTCCAGGGCGGGATTGGCGTTCGGTTCCTCCGTTTCCGCATATAGGCTGAGGTCAGCGTCGTCCGCTTCGGGCTCCGCTGAAGCGGGCTCGCTGTCGCGCCCGGCCTCGCGCGAATGCGCGGGCGCCAGCTCCCGCCGCCCCTTTTCGCCGGGATGCCTGGACTCGGGGGCCGGCGCCGGCGCGGCGTCCGGGCGCCGTGGGTCCAGCTCCTGCCATTCTTCAAGTGTCAGTTCAACTTCTTCGTTCTCTTCGGTGAGCACGGAGAGCTAATTGCGAAACATATTGGCCCGCAAAACCTTGAGCAGGCCCCGCGAGGTGAGGTACTTCTTGCCCGGCCGCGGAGAATTGCGGTGGAAGCGCTCATAATTCTCCTGCTCGTAAGAGAGGCAGCAGAGCAGGCGCCCGCAGATGCCGGAGATCTTGGCCGGGTTGAGGAACAGGTTCTGCTCCTTGGCCATGCGGATGGTCACGGGAGCGAACTTGCGCAGGTAGCGCCTGCAGCAGCACACCATGCCGCAATTGCCCACGGCTCCGAGCATCTGCGTTTCATGGCGCACGCCGATCTGCCGAAGCTCGATGCGTGCCCGGTATTCGCGCACGAGGTCCTTGACGAGTTCGCGGAAATCGATGCGCACCGGCGCGGTGAAATAGAAAATGAACTTGCTGCGGTCGAAAAAAATCTCCACATCCACGAGCTTCATGTCCAGCCGGCGTTCGCGGATGCGCTCCTTGCAAAAGCGCATGGCCTCGCGGGCAAGGGCCTCGTTGCGGCGCCCGGTTTCTTTGTCTTCGGCGTTGGCCATGCGCAGGATGACGGGCAGATCCGCCTCGGAGGAGCCGGGCAGGGACGCGATGGGGCCAGAGACGACCTCACCGAGGGCCGAGCCCTGGTCGGCCTCGACGAGCACCTTGTCGCCGGGCTTGCAGTCATCCGGGGCGGAATAATACTCCGTCTGGCCGAGCGCGTGGTAGCGAATACCGAATATGGACATTTTCCGACGTGGCTAGAGCAGTTGCGGGTGCCGGCAGCCCACGGGGCGCCGGGTCTTGTCGGCTATGTTTCGGCCATATCGCGGCGCCTGTCAACACCGGGGCCTGCGCCGCACTTGTCAACGGCGTGGCGGTGCCGTAAACTGCCCTATTCAAGCGAGGGCATCATGATCCAAAGAAGTGAAGCTCTGGAACTTTTGGCGCAGCAGGGACTCAGCCCGGCGCTGCTTCAGCATTCGCTCGCCTCGGAAGCGGTACTCCGCGCGCTGGCGCGCCATTTCGGCGAGGACGAAGAACTGTGGGGCCTCACCGGGCTGCTCCACGATGTGGATTATCCCGCAACGGCCGAGCGGCCGGAGCGGCACGGTCTTGACGGGGCCGAGCTTCTGGCCGGCAAGCTCCCCGAGCCCTGCCTTGCCGCCATCCGCGCCCACAATGGCGAAATGACGGGCTGCGCGCCAAAAAGCCGCCTCGACTATGCCCTGCGTTGCGGCGAGACCGTCACCGGCCTCATCAGCGCGGCGGCGCGCATGCGCCCCACCGGGCTTGACGGCATGGAGCCCAAGAGCATCAAGAAAAAGATGAAGGACAAGGCCTTCGCGGCCTCGGTGAACCGCGACAATATCCGCCAGTGCGCCGAGGCCGGCCTTGAGCTGGACGCCTTTTTGGCGCTCGCCATTGCCGCCATGGCCGCACAGGCTAGCGAGGGGGCGGCGGACTAGGAGATTTTCCGGGCGCCCCGCTCGGGGGCTGCTCCCGGTATGGCACACTCCACAAGGGATGGCGCCCTCCGTCAACGGCCTCTAAATCTTAAAGTTTTACTTCAAAAAAACAAAAACTCAGCGTCAGGATGTGCGAGGAACACCATGGAAAAATGCGCGCTGGACACGGCCATTTCCACCCTGGGCCCCTGCAAGCTGGAATCGCATCTTCCCTACCGCAC